>JBDGQU010000198.1:0-11200 GCA_042218715.1 Bipolaricaulia bacterium
TGCCTGAAACGACAAACAATTTTTATCCGTTATTTTATCACCTCCTTATTTCAAGCTATTTAACCTAAAACTCTACTCTCTAGAGTTAATGAAGCCGAAGGTTCGAGATTCTCACGACGGAAGCTCCTCGCTTTTGTCTGCGCTTAGTTCCTTTCTGTATTTTCCGTTCTTTCTTCACCTAGGTGTTTATCTATGATATCGTTCAGTAATTGCTGTGTTGTTTAATTTCTTCATAGATTAACGGAGTTACCCATGGTTAAACGAATTCAAGATAAATAAACTACCGTATTTTATTATATATCTCTTCAAGATCGTTCTTATCTTCTTCTAATTGAAAATATTGCTGTCCTGTTTTGTTAACCAGAGTTGCATAATCCCGTAATACCTCTTTGTCTTTATCAGATTCAGCTAGTTCAAATAAATCATTAATAATTTCCATCATCCTTATGATGACTGCGGGAGAGTTGGCTCCGAATTGCCTTATCTGGTGAAAACCTGCATTGAGTAAACCGGGAAAGTCAACATTTTTTATAACCAATCTTAACCTACCCTGGTCATCAAACAGATAGTCATCGGGTAACCCGTTCTCAAGGGCTAAACGGAGTCCCTCACCAATCTTATTTATACAGTCTATTGCCGTAAATGGATCATTAATACCGGGCGACAATGCCCTACAAGCAACCTCAACCAATTTACGCAAGGCATTTTCAACATCTTGGTCGGAAGATCTAAAATCTCCCAAAAAAACCTGCCCCCTTAATCTCTCCAAGACATTCTGTTCAAGTTCCACGTTCGAGTACACTTCAAACATGCCATCACCAGCCAAAACGTATTCGCCGGGCCTATACAAGGTCTTTATTATTAGATTATTTTCTACTGCTTGTTCTTTCAAAATATCGTAATTAAAATTGATTATATAGCCGCTTCTAGTATTTTGTACGGTCTGTTCAATTTCGTACTCTTCTAACTCCTTTATCGACTGTGCTTCGCCTTTCTGAGGAACATTACGTTCACCTTCGACAAATTGTTTTTGTAGCTGTTCGGTAAACTCGTAGTTTAACCTGGAAACGATGGTATCTGCCTGGATAGATATCGCCGTACGGTGAATAAAAAGGACCAGCAACATAATGTTTAAAAAGGCAAGACAAATGGCCACTATAGTTGCTAAATTTGGGGCAAACTCCACCCCTTCTACCTTTATATTGGTCAAAGCCATTATACAAAATATAAAAGTTCCCACATAACTTCCTAGCACTATCTGGTTTATCTTTTGCTCCATAAACTCCTTGACCAACCTGGGGCCAAACTGGGAAGAAGCAGTAGTTAAAGTAACAATCGTAATGGAAAAAACGATACCGGCTACCGTCATCATTGACGTACCAATAACTGTGAGTATTGATCGAGCGCTCTCGGGGCTAAATGAAAAGTAAAACCAGACATCTTCCGGTAAAGATGAATAGTAGCTTTTTTCTACAAAAATAAGCAGGAAAGACAAAAAAACTTCGGACAGTATTATTACTAGTGGTATAAACCAAAAGCTGGACTTAACCCCCACCCAAAAGTTGGTTAGCCGATTTTTAGGTATCGTCAAGTAATTTTTCAACATTCCTTCCTCTACCGAAATTAGCCGAGCGTTTCCCAGGGCTTATCCTGGAGGTGAATCGGTCGTTTTGAGTCCAGAACTGAATTGAGTGCTGAGTCAATCTTTCTTTTTCAAACCCGAGGCTGACTTTACGATTGTCTTTTTATATGCCCTGCCCTTTGGGCCAGGTTTTTGACTAGATTACGTAACGAATATTATCTAAATGGTCATCATTTTATCAGGTTTTCTTCCAAGCAATAACTGAGCGAAATTACAAAAGTTAATCACATTGTTAAGCAGACTTTTTTATTTATTAACTTGTCTTAATCAAATCCTTCAATTCTAACAAACAAAACAGAAGCCCTCTTGCCCTAAATGGACAAGAGGGCTAGTAGACCTACTTAGACTTTTTGTAATCCTTATAGGCCTTTGCTAACTTTTTGTCGTGGTTTTCCAGTTCTTTAGCTACTTTTCTTCTTATTTTTGAAGTCGCCATTCCTTCATTTGGTTCTATCTTACGTGCTACTTTCTTGGCCATTTCTTCCTTAGCACCTGCTTTTTTAATAGAACGTTGCAACTTTTCTCGCTTGAACTCCTCCTTGTTTCCAGATCGTTTCTTGATTTTGGTCATTTTAACCCTCCTTGAAAAAATTTGGTATTATTTCAGGTCTTCTGCCTGAAACGACAAACAATTTTTATCCGTTATTTTATCACCTCCTTATTTCAAGTGTAATTCTTTGCACTCTGGGCAGATCCTCACGACGGAAGCTCCTCGCTTTTGTCTGCGGTTAGTTCCTTTTTGCTGTTCTTTTTAACCAATTCTTTTATCTTTTTAGTCAAGTCCCGCTGGAATTTGACTGCCACGAGGCCACTTGCCCCGGCTGCGGCGGCACTACCAATAGGCCCCCCGATAAGGAATCCACCTGCTCCGGGAAGAGCGAGGTTAGACATCCAGGCCCCAGTATGTGCTTCAAGCAAGAAATCATTTGGTTCCCCTGTCAAGCTAACCGTAACTTCCCGCAACCCCCCTACAAATGCTCTTGGAGTGCTCGAACGGACAGCGGTGACACTTTTAAAAGGAGTACCATCCGACTTGCCTTCCATTTCGTTAACAATTCTTAACTCTTTGTTGCTGGATAGTTCCTGAACTAGATCCTTGTATAGTCCACCGAGATCAGTCTCCAGATCTTTATAGCGTCTAACATAAGCCATACTACCACCTCTTTGAATTTTAACGGTTTACGATATAAAAATTACCGGACAGTTTTAGAATTATCTGTGAGGAAAACTTTAATTATGGGATTTATCGAACGCGTTGTCAATAAGCATTATATAATAAATTGCGATTTTGGTCAAACTGTAAAAAATTGTAATTGCGAGAAAACCAATCTACAGACCGCTCAACCGGTAACTTAGAAAGAAAGCAAACATAATTCAGTGTATTGCAGGGTGAATTGACAGCAATGTTTCAGTAGAAAGAATACTCCAATTAGAAGCCTTAATGAATTAGATCAGGCGATGCGTAATGTTTCCAACAGAACCTCCAAGAAAAAACTGCTGCGGATTTTGCTTAATCTCAAAGGAGACAAAAAGTGTCAGGCCTATCGGATAATAAAGAAGGTAAACATAACGAGCTATCCCACCAGCTGGTCTTACGATATCCAAATGTGGCTTTTAAACTGGTCTATTAGAATCTCCCAGAAACTCTGACGTTCTACCTTCCTCTGCTGATTTGGGCCGTGACTTTCCAGTCTCGACTCGGCCTCGGACTGGCTCAATCCCTCCTTCCCGGAGGAATCCAAACTCTCAATCAATTCCTCGACGGGGGTAGAACTCGCGGTTGCAGTGTCGAAGTCTTCACTCTTCATCGGGACCTCCTTGTTACCGGAAAAGCTTGGTTAACTCTTCCCTGTTAATTTACCAACTCAAAACCATCTTAATTTTGGTCTAAGAAACCTCCAGACGTCTCTTTTCATTAACACTATCTTAAGATTACCAATTTATTATAGTTCTGAAAATGAGTTTGTTAATGTTCAGCCGTAAATTTTCTTTAATTGAAGTAAACTGGTGGGAATTATAAGAGGTTTTCCCGAACCGGTAGGAAAATAAATCACCTCCAAACTACAATGACGTTTTAACCACAAAATGACTCAAAACTGCGTAATAGAAAGCCAAAGGTTATGTTTCAAACCACTGAAGAAGAAACACCTCAACCGCTACGTGAGCTGGCTAAATGATCCAGAAATAAACAGACACCTGGGGCCGATAATTGGTGCTTTATTTACCAAAGAAAAGGGCGAGGAGTGGTATGAAGAAATGAAGGACCAGGCCGACAAAAGAATCTTTACTATGCACCTAAAAGGAAATGGAACGGAGCCAATCGGTTACTGTGGGCTTTATCGGATTGATTACAGAAACGACAGGTCGACGATCCAGGTAATTATCGGTGAAGAGGAATACAGGGGCAGAGGTCTAGGTACGGAAGCAACGAGACTGCTCTTAGATTACGGGTTTTCCGCTCTCAGCCTCAAGACAATTAGCCTATCTTTTATGGAAGACAATGAAGGGGCACGTCAAATACCGAAGAAACTCGGGTTTCGGGAAGCCGGGAAACTCAGAGATTTCTGGAAGGTGAACGGAAAATATAGAGCCAAAATACTGATGGATATCACAAAAGAGGAGTTTTACGAGCAAAACGAACCGCAAATTGAAGACAAATACCTGAAGAACAGTTGACACAAGAGGTGTTTACTATGGCGGCGAAAACAGAAGAGTCTGATAAAAAAATGTGGATCAGACGAGGCAAGCTGACATTTTACGGTATAATAATTGCCGGTATAGGCTTCCTAATTGGACTTTACATTATAGCTCCCATGCAAGCCAAGTCCGAAAGCTACGTACCCAAAGCGGTTAAGAAAATGCAGCCAGCGGTGGTAGAATTTACAAATCCCGATGGTAAAAAGGTTTTGATTCCGCTCAAGATAGCGGACGAAGACAAGGAGAGGGACCAAGGGCTAAACAAAGTCGGGAAAGAAGCTCTTTATAGCACATACTTACTCTACGATCAAGAAGACGTATCGACCTGGTCCGAAGATTACGACGTTAGCAATATCAAAGCCACTCTCTCGCTCGCGGTAATAAACGGAGACGGAAAAGTAGTATCAATAAAGGAAGCGACGGTGAAAGATGACGAGATAGAAACGGAAAAGGATCACAGGTGGGTCCTGGCCATGAAAAAGGACATCATGAAGGGTTATGGTATAAAGGTAGGCACTAAACTCATGACTAACACGCTTCCCGGCGCAGAATAATATAACCGATAAATATATATTTACATCTCAACCTCCGAGTGGGTTAGCTCTGATCATACGGGCAACCCACTCGGTTTTTATTTTACCGAGACAATGAATCCTCCCCGAGCTGCTGACAAGATGAATAGAATTAATGATTTAAATGGTCATCTAGGCCAAAAACTAAGCTAGCCTTTTCAAGGACCTGTAAACCTGTCCCACTGCTACCGGAGCAACGCTAAAGCCAATAATTGTCATCCAGCCTGCGAATCCCGGGGGATAGACTTTGAGAATTTCAGAAAAGAACGGTACGTACACGACCAATAAAAGCAGAACCGTGCACAGACCGAGCGCGGACCAGATGAAAGGATTTCTGGTTATATGATTAATAAACAGCTTGGACTTCGGTTCGCGCATGTTAAATACGTGCCACAGCTGGGCAAACGCCAACGTTAGGAAGGACACGCTGACGGCTCTCGGAACCTCGAATCCCAGCCAGGTTAGGCTCAAACCCAGTGCCCCGAGGACCGAGACTGTGAGGACAAATCCGTATCCTCCCACCTCCAGCCAGTCTTTGCTCCTTGCTATTGGCTCGTCGGAATCTCTGGGAGGTCTTTCCATGACGGAAGAACCGCCCTCGTCGAACCCAAGAGCCAGAGCGGGGAAAACGTCGGTAACTAGATTCAGAAAGAGGATTTGAAGGGGAAGAATCGGCAGGGGTAATCCCGCAAAAGAGGCAATAGCTACGGCCATTATCTCACTAATATTACAGGATAACAGGTATCGAACGAACCTCCTTATGTTTCCAAATATAACCCTTCCCCCTTCTATTGCCGACACGATCGTCGAGAAGCTGTCGTCTTTGAGTATCATATCGGCCGCTTGCTGTGCCACCTGGGTTCCCCTCAGCCCCATTGCAATGCCTATATCGGCCTTTTTTAACGCGGGAGCGTCGTTTACGCCGTCCCCGGTCATGGCAACTACGGACCGGTTCTCCTGGTGTAAAGAAATTAAATCCAACTTCTGCCTCGGGCTCACCCTCGCGAACATCGGTCCCCCCAGGAGACGATCCTTCTCCTCTTTATTTAACTCTTCGTAAGGTTTAATATCACGCGAATGTATGACTTCTCCTGACTCTTCGGCTAGACCTACAGCCGTCCCCACGTTCTTCGCAGTCACGGCCTGGTCACCGGTCACCATTACTACCCGAATGCCTGCTCGCCGACAGAGCCGGATAGACTCTTTTACTTCCTTCTTCGGCGGATCGAGCATGCCGACAAGTCCGAGGAAAGTCAGGTCCCGGTAAGGGTCCCCGTCAGTAGAATTTACCTCACTCTCGGCCAGCGCAAGCACTCGGAGACCTTCCTCGGCCATCTCTTCGTTTCTTTCTTCGAGATCCTGCCTGATTTCCTCGGACAGCTCAACCGTTCCTTCTTCCGTTCTGATAGAATTTGAGCCCGAAATTACCTCTTCGGGTGCCCCTTTTACCGCCACTCGAAAGTTTCCGTCCCTTTTGTGGTAGGTCGCCATCATCTTCGTGTCCGAATCAAACGCGACCTCCCGGGCCTCTGGATACTTAGACAGCAGCTCCTTTCGGCGAATCCCGAACTTTTCCCCGGCTTCCAACAGGCTAATTTCCATTGGATCCCCTACACCTTCTTCTTCGTCCAGGCTTGCATTATTGCACAGAACCCCTATCTCCAATGCTTCGCGTAGAATAGTCCCTTTTGCCTTATCAGCCGTCACTTCTCCTTCACCTTCGAGCTCCGAATCCTCGCCTACCTCGAAGTCGAAGGGCTCGAACGCCATTCGACTAACGGTCATCCTGTTTTCGGTCAGCGTCCCGGTCTTATCCGTCATGATAACGTCAGTTCCCCCGAGCGTTTCAACAGCTGAAAGCCGGTTAATTAAAGCATTCCGCCTGGCCATTCGCCACATACCTCTCGCGAGAGCCAGAGTGGCCACTATAGGTAACCCTTCCGGAATTGCGGCAACGGCTAAAGCTATAGACGTCTCAATCATCAGAAACAGGTCTTTTCCTGCTAAAATGCCGACCCCGGCAACCAGCGCAGTTATGGCCAGAGTTACCCAGATCAGCCGGTTTCCCAGTTCGGCCAGCTTTTCTTCTAAAGGAGTTGCCTCTTCCTCGGCCTCCTCTACGAGCGAGGAAATATCCCCTAACTCCGTTTCCATACCCGTAGCCACGACTAATCCTTTACCGGACCCTCGTGTTACGAAAGTGCCCTTGAAGGCCATGTTAGACCTCTCAGCAAGCGGTAAGTCCGAATCCAGATCTCCTGTTTCCTTGTCGGCCGCCATCGATTCTCCGGTAAGGGCCGATTCGTCTACCTGCAACTTGGATGCCTCCAGGAGACGGAGGTCCGCTGTAACTATATCCCCACCTTCCAACACCACTACGTCGCCGGGTACCAGTTCTTCCGCGGGTACTTCCTTTACCTCTCCATCTCTGAGTACCTTACTCTTTACCTGCCCAAGCTGCCGGAGCGCCTCCATGGATTGAACTGCTCTCAGCTCAGTCAGAAAGCCAATAGCGGCGTTAATTAATATAACAACAAAGATTGCCACGGCTTCCACCCAATGGCCGAAGATCACCGAGACCCCGCTTGCAACCACCAGGAGCAAAACTATGAGACTTTTAAACTGGTTTATTAGAATCTCCCAGAAACTCTGACGTTCTACCTTCCTCAGCTGATTTAGGCCGTGACTTTCCAGTCTCGATTCGGCCTCGGACTGGCTCAACCCCTCCCTCCCGGAGGAATTCAAACTCTCGATCAATTCCTCGATGGGGGTAGAACTCGCGGTGGCTGTGTCGAAGTTTTCACTCTTCATTGGGCCCTCCCTATAAAGTAGTTCAGAGAAGCTCAAAAAAGTACAAGTCGCGTTCCTGGTAGTAAATACAGGTAGCTTTTAACTGAAATCGTTGATTAGAACCTTTGTTTTCAGGTCATTCCAAAAAATGAAACATTAAACCTTTGACGAGCTCTCAATAGTTATTAACCACCCTTCGGCCACGAATTTCTGACTAAATATATCTACGCTTATTATAAAGTTCAACATAGGTCTGACAAAAGAAGCTAATACTCCCATTGGCTCGTTAGTTCGTGCGTCCGTCGTTATCGTGGCGGGAACAGCGTTTTTCTCTAAGTCGGCTCAGTCTAAAGACAAACTGGACCAAATTAAAACCTAAGTCGTGCAATTTTCTCTCCTGAGACCAACTTCTAATTCAGTCTACAAGAAAAATAGTCCCTATTTGAAAAACTTATGTATCTTCATCCGTTGGGTGATATCTAAAGCAATAAATCAAGTTGCTCTCCCGACACTTTCACCCAGCACCCAGATGAGGAAAGTTACCTGGATGTATAATCTACTATTGAACAATCATGGCAGGCAGTACCGTAATCCAGCCAAGATCTCCAGCCAAGTCTCGGAGCTCATCTGGGTGCTGGACCAATTTCCGTTTATCAAATAAGTCTTTCGGTTAACTCTTCTCTGTTAATCTACCAGGTCAAAGCCGGTTAATTTTGGTACAAATAATTCCTAACCTTTTTTGACAACGAACGAGAAAATAGTTTAAGATAAGTAAGCAATTTCATTTAACTATTTGCCTGAATATCAGGGAGGTGAAGTAAAATGAGCTGGTTCTTTCGTAACGTCGTAGTGGTATTGGGGCTAGCCGTTGGCGCTTTTATCCTTTCCTTGCTATTGGTAAAACTGCTGTGGGTCTGGACCATTCCCGATCTCTTCCCAAGAGCTGTAGAAGAAGGTTTCATAGCTAAAAATATTTCCTGGTTCACTTCACTCAAAGTAGCAATTTTCGCTTCGGTCCTTACAGCTCTCGCCGGCGCCCGGGGAACTAAATCGGAATAATAGTTAGCAATAAGCAGGAAATTCCAGGGAGGAAAAATTGAACGTAAGGTTAAAATTCCTGGGGGCCGCGGGCAACGTAACCGGATCGAGTTACCTGCTCGAGGCAAACGAGGATAAAATACTGATAGACTGCGGGCTCTACCAGGAGAGAGACTTCCGGAGTAGAAACTGGGAACCGTTCCCGTTTGACCCCTCGACCGTCGACGCCGTAATCCTCACTCACGCTCATCTCGATCACTGCGGACTGCTCCCCAAACTCGTCAAAGGAGGTTTCAACGGGAATATATTTTGTACCGGAGCCACGGCCGAGATCGCCAGAGTTATCCTGCTCGATTCCGCAAAGATACAGGAATTCGACGCCGCCCAGAAGAAGAAGCGTCATAAAGCCTCGAGTAAGAAACCAAAGTACCCCGAGAAACCCCTTTATACAACGGAGGAAGCAAAAGAAGTATTTCCACTCTTTACTCCGGTAAATTACGAGGAAAGTGTCGGAATCTCGAAAGATCTGGAATTTTCCCTCCACGATGCCGGCCACATACTGGGCTCGGCCACGGTGAAACTAAAAACGACGAGAGGCCAGGGGCGAACGTTCCTCTTCTCGGGGGACATAGGTAGGTGGGACAGACCGGTACTGCGTAATCCGTCCACCTTTAAAGAAGCGGATTACATTCAGATAGAATCGACCTACGGAGACCGGACCCACGAACCGTCGGAGCAGATTCTTGACCAACTGGCGAAAGTCATAAATTCGACCGAGAAGAGGGGTGGGAACGTAGTAATTCCCAGTTTCGCCCTTGGCAGGGCTCAAGAGGTCTTGTTCTATCTGAACAAGCTATTGATAGAAGACAAGATCCCTCATCTGTTGGTCTTTCTGGACAGTCCGATGGCAACAGAAATTACAAAGGTTTTCAAAAGGCACGCCGATCTCTACGACAGAGAGATGAAAAAACTTACCGGAGCCAGCAAATCCCCGTTCGACTTTCCTTCCCTAAAACTGGTATCGGATCAAGCGGACTCAAAATCAATCAATCACCTGAAAGGGACGAGCGTGATAATTTCCAGCTCCGGCATGTGTACGGGGGGCAGGATCAAACACCACCTGATTCACAACATCTCCCGTCCGGAAAGCACAGTTCTGTTCGTCGGTTACCAGGCCAAAGGGACTCTAGGGCGGGAAATAGTGGAAGGGAAGGATCCGGTACGGATTCTTGGTAAAGACAGGAAGGTAAAGGCAGGGATAACCCGGCTGGGTGGACTGTCGGCCCACGCGGATAAAGAAGAATTGATGAGGTGGTTAAGTTCGGTCGAGAATCAGCCCCGGCGGGTCTTTGTAACTCATGGAGAAGGGGAAGCCGTACAGGAATTCGTTTCCAGGATCAAAAAAGAGAGAGATTGGCCGGTTGCCTCTCCGAGTTACGGTGACGAATTCGACTTAACCTAACAAGGGAGGTATTGCGAGGAGAACATGGAAGAAAGTTACGAGATAAACGAACTCGAAAAAGAAGAATCCTGGCGGATGTTCAGGATTATCGGGGAGCTGGTAGAAGGCTTCGACAAACTTTCGGACATTGAACCAGCTGTAACTATTTACGGCTCGGCCCGGATCGAGGAAGGAAGCGAGAACTACGAGAAATCCCGTCGGATTGCCAGGCTCATAGGACAGCAAGGCTTCACTATAGTGACAGGTGGTGGTCCAGGAGTAATGGAAGCCGCCAACAGAGGGGGAAAAGAAGCGGGGGTCAAGTCAGTCGGGTTAAACATTGGCCTGCCGGAAGAACAGGAACCGAACCCTTACACAACCCGCGCTCTCTCTTTCCATTACTTCTTCGCAAGAAAGATAATGTTGGTCAAATACGCTTCTGCGTTCGTCATAATGCCCGGCGGGCTGGGAACCCTGGACGAACTAACGGAACTTTTAACCTTGATGCAAACAAAAAAGATAAAGCCTTTCCCGGTAGTTCTGTTCGGAGGTGAATACTGGCGAGGTTTCCTCACCTGGTTAAAGGATTCGGCGCTGCAAAGAGGACTGATTTCCGAAGAGGATTTCGAACTTTTGCGTGTGTGTAACGAGGTAGAAGAGGTTGTGAATACCATCAAAACCTGGAGAGAGAAAAGAAACCTCGGGGGAGAGCGAGCCTTATTCGGGGACTGAGAAGTTCGAGTATACCTCTGCCCCAGTTAATACTTTCCAGAACTAAACGCGTAACTATTTCCTTACTGGGGCAGGTACTCGCGGGTTAGCGATTCCGGTCGATACGCTCCATGGATTTGTTGATTCCTGGCATTAAGGGTTTTCACCCTTCATCTCTATACCGTATTGGGGGTTAGGAGAAATTTTGATCTCGTGTTCAGCCAGTCTTTCCTTTATCTCGGTAATTAAGTATTCCCGGGTTTGCATGAAATCATCTTTCTGAGACCATGCCCAGAGAGTCAAATCTAC
>JBDGQU010000199.1:0-8244 GCA_042218715.1 Bipolaricaulia bacterium
GTTTCTCAACTAAGGACTATTTTTCCTGTAGACGAATTATAAGTTGGTCTCGGGAGAGAAAATCGCACGACTTAGGAAATTAAACAGGAGGTAATTATGGCACAACACCCAGGATATTGGGGTAAAATGCTTCGGGTCGATCTTTCGTCGGGGGAAGTGAAAAAAGAAAATCTTTCAAAAGAATTTCTGAAAAAATATCTGGGGGGCACCGGGTTCACTACGAAGGTTCTCTACGACGAAGTCGGTAAAAATACCGATCCACTGGGACCGGACAATGTGCTCGTAGTAGCTCCGGGCCTACTGGTCGGACCAAACGTCCCAACCGCTTCTAAGACTACTATCGGCTTCAAGTCTCCGGTAACCGGTGGGTACGGTAAGTCCTTGGTTGGGGCAAAGGTCGGGGATCAACTTAAGCGAGCTGGCTACGACTTACTAATAGTACAGGGAGAAGCAGATTCCCCGACCGCCTTAGTAATAGACGGGGGAGAAGTCCAATTAGAGAACGCCAACCAGCTCTGGGGATTGAACACCCGAGAGACTGACGAGAAGATCAAAAAGAGACACGAAGGCTTCTCAACGGCAACCATAGGTCCCGCGGGGGAAAACCTGTCAAAGCTAGCAATGATTGAGTGCGAGGATCGCCAGGCAGGCAAAGGCGGAGGCGGTACCGTCATGGGAGCTAAGAAATTAAAAGCAATAGCAGCCAGGGGAAGCGACCTACCGCCGGTCCACGATGAAGAGCTACTGGACGAGTTAAACGACAAGTGGAGGAAGGAGACGACCGGCCGGGGAGAGACGGAAGTATCGGGAACCGGCTCGGCAACCGTTGATATGCAATACGGAACGGGGGAAGCTCTTCACCTGAAAAACAGGGAAATAGGCATGTTTCCGACGAGAAACTGGCAGTCAAGCTACTTCAAGAAAGCCTACGACAAACTGGACGACCCGGAGACGGAACGGATAGACCTGGACCCGAGGAAGTGGGTCGATATTTACCGCCAGGGAAGACGGCCCTGCCCTCACTGTACCAAACCCTGTAGCCAGTACTTCGTCGCCGAGGATACTGCCTACGGAGATATAGCCGTCGACGGGCCCGAATACGAAACCCAGTACTCTTTCGGAGGAGCCACGGAAGTGGACGACGTGGAAGCGGTAGCAAAAGCAAACGAGATCTGTGACAAAATGGGCCTGGATACCATGACCACCGGGATGACAATAGCGTGGGCGATGGAGGCCTACGAAAAGGGTCTGCTGGAAACCGACCTGAATCTGGAGTTCGGCAACGCCAAAGCCATGCTGGAAGCGACCAGAAGAATTGCCAGCAAAGAAGGAGAACTGGGAGAACTGCTTGCCGATGGCCCGGTCGAAGCCGCCCGCAAACTGGGCAAGGGTTCGGAAGAGTTCACAATCCACGTCAAAGGCATGGTCCCTGCCGGATTCGAAGTCCGGGGAATAAAGGGAATGGCGTTGGCTTTCGCGGTAGCTCCGAGAGGCGCCGACCACCTTACGTCCTGCTTCTACGCCCTGGAAATGAGTGGAAGCTTCTGGGACTTTGAGGACTACGATCGGACGGAAATGGCGGGCAAGGCCGTGGCGTTGAAAGCTATGGAAGACCTGATGACGCTCTACGACATGACCGGAATGTGCAAATTCACCAGGGGAATCATGTACGAGGAGGGTGTAAGAGAGCTGGTAAACGCGGTCACGGGATTTGACCTGTCAAACTCAGAACTTCTGGCCGCCGGTGAAAGGGTCTACAACCTATCCAAAGCGTTTAACACCCGAGAAGGCTTCTCCCGGGAAGACGATAAGTTGCCGGATAGAGTGACCACTGAAGAAATACCGGACGGACCAGCCAAAGGGGAAAGGATTTCACCGGAGCGGTTCGAGCGAGAACTCGACCGCTACTACACGGTTCGGGGCTGGAACAGACAGGGAACGCCGCTTGAGAATACACTGAAGGAGCTCGATCTGCCGGAGGTCGGAGAAGAGGTAGGAGTGAAAAGAGAATAGCGACCCCACGGAGCAACGTAGTTAACCCGTGAAATTTGGAGACTGATTTCGGTACGTGATTTGATCAAAACCGGGTGATAACTATCCACTGGGTTATTTTAATTATCGCCAGTCTTTCCGCCCTGGTCTGGATCGCCTTGCTGTTTGGCCGGGGCGAGTTCTGGAGGATGGATCAGCAACTCACCCCGCTAGAAGACGGGGAAATCGACCGCACGTGGCCCTCCGTGTGCGCGATAATTCCGGCTCGGAACGAAAGAAAAGTACTCCCTAATTCCTTACCCTCAGTGCTGGACCAGGAGTACCCCGGGGAACTGACTGTAATTTTCGTTAACGATCGAAGCGAGGACAACACGGGCGAGCTAGCGGAAGATATTGCCAAAAAGTCGGAATCAAATAACAATTTCCAGACGGTTGTTCCACCACCAACTCCGGAAGGCTGGGCGGGTAAAGTTTGGGCACTTCACCACGGGTTTGACCGAGCAAAAGAACGAGAACCGGAACTCATCTGGTTGACGGACGCCGATATCAATCACGACCAAAAGTCGTTAAAGTCACTTGTCCATAAGCTCGCGGTCGAAAACCTCGACTTAGCTTCTATCATGGCCGATCTCCGGACGGACAGTTTCTGGGAGAAGCTGCTCATCCCGAATTTCGTCTACTACTTCAGCATGCTCTATCCATTCGACTGGGTTAACGATTCGAAGAAGGAAACCGCGGCGGCCGCGGGAGGCTGCGTTTTAGTCAGAAGAGGGGTACTAGAAAGCGCCGGAGGATTCAGCACAATTTCCGACGCAATCATAGACGATTGCGCGCTGGCCCAGGGATGCGGCGGGGAAGGCGGAGAACTGTGGCTCGGACTGTCTCACATGGTAAAAAGTCTCCGAAGCTACGGCAGTCTCAGGAGAATCTGGAGTATGGTTTCTCGGTCCGCGTTCAGCCAATTGAATTATTCCAACCTTCTCCTCCTGGGAACGGTCCTCGGATTATTTATTCTGTTTTTAGTCCCTCCCGCTTCCGTAGCCTTCGGTATTCTCGGTACCCTCGGCTTAATGTCGGGGGTCGACCCGGTAGTTGCCTCCGCCCTGATATTTATTGGCGGTCTGACCTGGATTGGCATGGGAGCAAGCCTAATACCAATTCTGAACTGGTACGGACTTTCTCCTACTTTCGGACTACTGGCACCGGTGGGTGGTTTTCTCTACGCGCTAATGACGATAGACTCGGGGTTGACATGGTGGAGAAATAGGGGAAGCGAGTGGAAGGGACGAACAGTGTCCTAAAAAGGATTAACGTGCAGAAATGACAGAAGGGAAAGTACTCGGACTAGACTGGGGCAGCAAACGAATAGGGATAGCGATCAGCGACGGGGAAAGAACCGTCGCCCTCGGAAGGGAGACCTACCGGAGACAGGGCCTCGAAGCAGACGTCCAATACATCAAGGAACTGGCGTCAGCGGAAGGGGTCGGAATGATCGTCCTCGGTATGCCCTACCACATGGACGGAGGCGAGGGCGAGTTAGTCGAGGCTGTGGAGCAGTTCAAGGATGCCCTGGAAGCGGAAACTTCGATTCCAGTTAAGACAGTGGACGAGCGTCTTACCAGCTCGGAGGCGGAGCGAGTAATGCTTGAGTCGGACGTCTCTCGGGAAGATCGGAAGCGGCACAGGGACAAACTGGCGGCAACGCTAATCCTCCAGCGTTACCTGGACAAAGAGGGTAATTAAAACCTAAGTCATGCAATTCTCTCTCCTGAGACCAACTTTTAATTCAGTCTAAAAGAAAAAATAGTTCCTATTTGAGAAACTTAGTTATCTTCACCTATTAGGTGATATCTAAAGCGTTAAATCAAGTCCCTCTTCCAGCACCCAGTTTAATATGGACTTCGAACGTGAAATCAGCTTACAGAAGACAAGGTTTATATTGAAGGTATTTACCACCGGTTGATTATCGATATTAAACTGGGTGCTGGACCAATTCCCGTTTATCAAATAAGTTTCTCACTTAACTCTTCCCTGTTAATTTAACAAATCAAAACCGCACAATTTTGGAAAACTAAGTTTATTTTCCGGTAATTATTCCCGGGCTAGAGTCTTTCCTTCAGAATCTGTCTTGCCTTGTTTGGATCAGCTTGACCGTCTGTTTTGCCCATTAGCTGTCCTATTAGAAACCCCAGGACCTTTTCGTTACCGGATTTGAAGTCCTCTACGGCGTCGGGGTTTTCGTCGATCACTTCGTCTATCTTCTCCGTTAGTTCTCCTTCGTCGGAAATTCTCTTGAGCCCTTCCTCCTGGACTATTTCTTTCGGACTTTTACTTTCGGTAAATGCTCTTTCCAGTACGTCTTTTGCGGTGTTATCGTTGATTTCTCCGTCTCCGACAAGTTCTACCAGGTAGGCAAAATCTCCCGGGTCTACGTCGCTTAACTCCGCTTCGGGAAGCTTTAGTATTCGAAAGAGCTCGGACATCATCCAGTTGCTTATTTCCTTCGGAGAATTGTACTTATCAACAACCTGTTCGAAGTAATTCGCTATCTCTTTGTCCTCGGTCAGGACGCCGATATCGTAGTCGGGTAGTTCGAACTCCTCTTTCCAGCGGCGCTGTTTTTCCCGGGGTAACTCGGGTAGGTTTTGCTCTATTTTTCGCTTCCAATCCTCGTCGACGACCAGCGGTACGAGGTCCGGTTCGGGGAAGTACCTGTAGTCGTGAGCCTCCTCTTTGGACCGCATTGGCTTAGCTTCCTCGGCGTCCGCGTCCCAGCCCAGAGTTACCTGGTCGATTTTTCCGCCGGTCTCTATGGTCTCCTTCTGTCTTTCCTGTTCAAACCGAAGCGCGCTTTCGACTGCCCTGAAAGAGTTCATGTTTTTCACTTCAGTCTTTGTTCCCATCTTGTCGTCTTCCTTGAGGGAGATGTTGGCGTCACACCGGAGTGAACCTTTTTCCATATCACCGCTGCAGACTTCCACGTAGCGGAGTATCTGGCGGAGTTTTTCCATGAATTCTCGGGCCTGTTCCGGAGATTTGAGGTCGGGTTCGGTCACTATCTCTATCAGAGGTACCCCGACCCTGTTCAAATCTACCGAACTCGAGCCACCGGACTGATGAACCAGTTTACCCGCGTCCTCTTCCAGGTGGACTCTTCTTATCCCGATTTCTTCCCCGTCCAATTTTAGGTAGCCGTTTACCGCCAGCGGTTCGTCAAATTGAGAAATTTGATAACCCTTGGGTAGATCGGGATAGAAGTAGTTCTTTCGGTCAAACTTTGACCTTTCCGGAATTTTACAGTTCAGTGCCATCGCCGCTCGGAGGCCGTAGTCTACAGCTCGCTTGTTGAGCACAGGTAAAGTTCCGGGCATGCCGAGACATACGGGGCAGGTGTTACTATTCGGTTCCTTACCGAAATAGTCGGCAGAACAGCCACAGAACAGTTTAGTTTCCGTAAGCAACTGGGCGTGTATTTCGAGACCAATCACCGTTTTCATCGAACAGTTCCTCCTCTAGCTCTTAGAAAAAATAGCGGAAAATCTATTGCCAGTCAAAGCGAATTGGTTTTGCCTTCGGCGCGACCTGGTTAAGTATCTGAATCAGCTCCCCCTTCTTTTCGGGATCGTACCGAAACAGATGAGAAAAACAGTCACAATCCGAGGCCCCAAAATTCTCTACAGGTTGGTTGTATAGGTTCGTTAGATCGGAAACCAACCTGCATTCAAGGTCTTTTTCCGTGGGTATCAGCCACGTTTCCTTAATTACCCCCGGTCCCGTCAAATAATCCACGTGCCAGTGCTCTCTGGCCTCCGAATCCCTGGATGCCTTCATATGACGAGTAACGCGCTGGAGACCTCCCGCTCCGTGAGCGGAACCAACGTAGAGGTATTCTCCCTGGAACTCGGCTCGGACCAAGTTTCCGATCTTTAGTTCCCGACCATCCTCGATTCCTATAATTAGTGCGTATATTCCTTCAGGGTATTTGGGCATATCGCGGTTGAAAGTTAATTCAACCCGTAGCGGCGCTTGATCCAGTCCCAGCTGGTTTCTACGATCGGGTTTAGGTCCTTTATTTTCGGTCTCCAGTTTAACTCCTTTAAACCTTTTTGGGGATCGGCCACTAGTTTCGGCGGATCACCAGGCCTTCTTTCCCCTTTCCTTACGGGTATGTCTATTTGCGTTACTTCCTTGCAGGTCTCTATTACTTCCTGGACGGAGTGTCCCTCCCCCGTGCCGAGATTGTAGGCCAGGTAGTCCTTGCCGGACCTGTCAAGGACCTCTAAAGCGGCTATATGGGCCGAAGCCAGATCGTTGACATGAATAAAATCTCTTATAGGTGTTCCGTCCGGCGTGTCGTAGTCCGTGCCGAAAATCTCGACGTGGTCCCTCTCTCCCGCTGCCGCCTCGAGAACGACGGGGATCAAGTGCGTTTCCGGATCGTGAATTTCTCCAAGCTCTCCATCCGGATCCGTCCCGGCGGCGTTGAAGTAGCGTAACGAACACGCGGATAATGGGTAAGCACGGGAATAATCCTCGAGTATTCGTTCAAACGTCAACTTCGTTTGCCCGTAAGGATTCTTGGGATTTTTCGGCGCCTCCTCCTTTATCGGTACTTCATCCGGATCACCGTAAATGGCGGCGCTGGAAGAAAAGATGAATTTGTTTACCTCGAACTTCCTGACGGCGTCGAGAAGGGTCAATCCTTTTGTCACGTTATTTTCGTAGTACTTTGCCGGTTCCTTTACTGATTCTCCGACCCGACAGTGGGCGGCAAAATGCATTACGGCGTCCGGTTCGTAGTTACGGAAGGTCTCGTCCAACAGTTCCCGGTTTCCGATGTCACCCTCGACAAAATTCTCAGTTAAAATGAACTGTTCGTGTCCGGATACCAGGTTGTCGTAGACTATCACTTCGTAATTTTTTCTCAATAGCTGTTTAACGGCGTGGCTCCCTATGTACCCGGCGCCTCCGGTTACAAGTACGGTACCTTTTTCTGTCATAAAGCCTCCAAGTTTGGTCTGGTGATCGTTAACTTCTGTTCGAACAGGGTTTCTAAAATATTAACGGTATGGATTACGATTGACAAACCTCCGAACCGTTATTTGCAAAAACGGGAATTTACCCGAAAATATTCTACTATGAATAAAAGAATAGAAAGACTCAGAAAATTACTGGCGGAATCGGAAGACCGGGTGGAGGCCTATCTCGTCGTCAACGTGGAAGCTTCGGACAGGACGAATCAACGGTACCTCACGGGCTTCAGCTCAACTCTGGGGTGTACGATCGTCCTCGAGGACGAGGTAATTTTTCTTACGGACTCGCGTTACCTCGACGACGCAGAAGACAATTTACCGGAAGTGAGGCTGGAGAAGATCGACTCTAACCCCGTGGAAACAGCGGCGGAGTTTATAAATAGTCTCGATGTAGGTTCGATTGCGATTGACGAGAACGACGTCAGCCTGGGATTTTACCGGATACTTCAGGACAAACTGGATGGAGTCGGGCTAGTGGAATTGGACGGTACGCTGAGACAAATTAGACGAACGAAGGAAGGAAACGAGATCCAGCTTCACCAGGAGGCCGCGGATATTGCGGACAGAGCCTTTTCTCATCTGCTGGATTTCCTGGAGCCGGGCCTGTCCGAGCGGGACGTGGCACTCGAGCTGGAATTTTTCATGAGAAAAAACGGAGCGGACGACGTCTCGTTTCCTCCTATAGTCGCCTGCGGGGAGAAAAGCGCCAAGCCCCACGCTCATCCAGGGGAAGTAGAGCTCGAACCCGGAAATCTCTTACTGATAGATATGGGGGCAAAGGTTAACGGTTATTGCTCAGACCTTACGAGGACAGTATATCTTGGAGAACCATCATCAAAGGTCAAAGAGGTTTACCAAGTCGTACTGGAGGCTCATCTAGCCGGACTGGAAGCGTTAGGTCCGGGAGAAAGTGCAAAAGAGGTTCACGAGGTCACTAGCGAAGTAATAACCCAGGCGGGTTACGGTGATTCATACGATCACGGGGCGGGGCACGGAGTCGGGCTGGACATCCACGAGGCTCCGAAGCTGGATGAAGATAGTGACGATACCCTCGAACCCGGTATGGTAGTGACCATGGAGCCCGGTATTTACCTGTCTGGCTGGGGTGGGGTTAGAATTGAGGACATGGTTCGAATTACCGACGATGGGTACGCTCGCTTTTCCCACGCGCCAAAGGACCGGGTAATTAATCCGTTGTAAAGAGCAGCAGTGGCTGGGT
>JBDGQU010000002.1:0-21056 GCA_042218715.1 Bipolaricaulia bacterium
CACTACTATTGAGTAATTAAGGGGAATTAGAAATGCCCGGCAAAGCTGCCGAAGTAGTGGTCAAACTACTCCACAATAAAGATTGTCACATTTGGGAAAAGGCCCTGGAAGTTACGACAGATGTGTTAGAGGATGAAGGGCTCCAGTACGAATTAATCGAAGATTTAATTGAAACGGAAGAGGAAGCAATAAGTAAAGGGTTCTCTGGTTCCCCTCAGGTAAAAATCAATGGCCAGGACGTCGATCCCGATGCCGGGGATATAACTAATTATAATGTTGAGGGCTGTAGACTGTACCTTTACGAGGGTGAAGTATATGAGTACCCTCCGAGAGGGATGATTCTAGATTTTTTGAGAAAAATCAGGAGGAAAAATGAAAAAGGTTAAGAAATTACTCAGTTATGTTGTATTAACGTTCGTTGCAGTATTCGTTTCCATGAACCCGGCATTTGCTCATTCGGAAGGAGAAACATGGGGCCATCACATGGCAGGTGGAGTCTGGGGCTGGGGACCGATGGTTCTATTCTGGATGGTCGGTCTGTTGTTGATAGCGCTGTTGGCGGTTACATTAATTAAAACGTTACGCGACTAGGAGTGTGAAATACCATGGCCTGTGCTGACTACAGCGGTCTTGGTGTAGATGGAGAGAAAGACGTAGAAGAAAAGAAAAACGGCAAAAAAGGAAGTCTAGAGCAATTACCGACCGAAAAGCAAGAGGCCCTCAATCGGATAAGAACTGTCATCGGTCACTCGCGCGGGATAGAAAAGATGATCGAGGAAGAGAGGTACTGTATAGATATTTTGAAACAGATAGCTGCGGTTCAGTCGTCGCTCACCAAACTTGCCAATCTACTTACCAAAGATCACATGCGGGTCTGCGTTGCCGAGGCGGTAAGGGAAGGAGAAGGCGAGGACAAGATAGACGAACTGGTCGAAGTATTAAAATACCTGCGCGGTGGTTAAAGTTTCGGGAAAACTGAGATGAATTCAGAAGAGTACGTAGACGGTATACTCGTCCATTACGGAGAGATCGCTCTCAAGGGCGATAACAGGGGATATTTTGAAGATAAACTCGTTGATAACCTCCGGAGATCGCTCGACGGGCTGGATTTTGAGAGAATCAAGAAAATGCACGGTCGGATTCTCGTGGAGCTCGGCCGGACACCGTTTTCCAGGATATCCGACTACGAGGAACGTGTGAGCAGGGTGTTTGGAATAGCAAACTATGCGTTCGTAAGGAGGTCTTCCCGGGACCTTGAATCTATAAAGGAAAAAGCCTGGAATCTTGTTAAGGCTGAGAGATTTGAGTCATTTAAGGTGGCGTCCAGAAGAGCCGATAAAGGCTTCCCTCTCACCTCTGTCGAGTTAAACGAACGAATTGGAGCCGAACTTCAGGATCGGTTTCGGAGGCAAGATAGCCCGAGACAGGTCGACCTGGAGCAGCCGGAACTTGCGCTATTCGTAGAAGTGACTAAGAATGAGGTGTTTCTCTATAAAAATAAACGGGAAGGACCGGGTGGTATGCCCGTCTCCACCTCGGGTAATGTACTGGGGCTAATATCGGCGGGAATCGATTCTCCCGTCGCGGCCTGGCAAATGATGAAGCGAGGCTCTAAGGTCGTTTTCGTTCACTTTCATTCCTTTCCCAGAACCGATCGGGCTTCCCAGGAGAACGTAAAAGAGTCCGTAGAGGTGCTCGCGAAATGGCAGGGAAGTTCGCGACTCTACCTCGTGAATATTAGGGCAATTCAAAGAAGGATAATCATGGACGTCCCGAAGCGATTAAGGATAATTTTCTACCGCAGAGCAATGCTCAAAGCTGGAGAAAAGATCGCCGAAACCGAGGGGGCACTCGGACTAGTGACGGGTGATAGTCTGGCTCAGGTTTCTTCTCAAACTCTGGAAAACTTAAGAGCTGCAAACGAAGCAGTAACTCCCTCGATACCCGTATATCGACCAAATATCGGGATGGACAAGAGAGAAATAGAATCTCGAGCCAGGAATATCGGAACCTTTGAAATTTCTACCCGATCATCCCGGGATTGCTGCGTGTATATGAGGCCCGAACACCCGGAAACGAAAGCCACTCTGACCGAAGTGCGAGAGGCAGAAGAGGTATTAGAAGAGGACGACTTGATTTTAGAAGCCGTGAGAGACGCTGAGGTCGAAGAATTCCTGTAGCGAAATAGTGTTTCTACCAAAATTAGCCGAGAGTGCCCCAGGGCTTGCCCTGGGGGTGAATCGGCTGTTTTGAGTCCAGCACCCAATTGAGAGAACGCTTATCTGGTTTAATTAGCGAGCGAATTTATTATCAGCTTTGCCCATAATTAAAAGATTTACGATTATTGGGCCAAGTATCATGCCCTCAATTGGGTGCTGGGTCAATTTTTCGTTTTTCAAATTCGATGTTATTTCCCCAATTGTATTTTTATATGCCCCGGCCTGTGGCCGGGGTCCTTGACTACTACGAATTAATACCAATTCAGTTCTTTCATCAATATATGAAGAATAAGCTGAAATTCATCAATAGTGACTTAACTTTATAATTTATACCCTCCACCGCTTATCTGGCTGCCGGGATTTAGCATATTTTCAAAATTGTGAGGTTAAATCAGTTGCCGGATAAGCGGCGGAGGGAGATAACGGGCTAAATATTAACTATACCTGTGATGAAAGTACTGAGGCTAACTTTCTTAAACACAAATCAGGGGGCTATTTAATTTAATAAAGATAATTAATTACAGTATCAATGTTGTCGGTTGAATAAAGCATAGTATTGTAATAGGATTTACCAATATTATGCAGTTATCGACGAAAAGTAGATATGGACTAAGGGCTATGGTCGAGCTAGCTTTAAACTACGGCGAGGGGCCAGTGTCAGTACGGGAGATATCCGAGAATCAAGAAATCTCTTATAAGTATCTGGAACACATTGTCTCCCACCTTAAAAAGAAGGGTTTTCTCCGGAGTGTAAGAGGTGCCGGAGGAGGGTACGAGCTGAAAAAGAATCCAGAAGAGATAACCTCACTGCAAATTATTCAGGCACTGGAAGGAACCCTGGCACCTGTTGACTGTGTTGATTCTCCCAAACTATGTGATCGAAGTGATTTATGTCCGACTCTAGGTCTCTGGGTTGGCCTCCAGAAAACAGTAAAGGACTATCTTGACTCTCGTACTCTGGACCAACTTGCTCGGAACCAGAGGGAGGTTCGTTGACCCAGATCAATTTTAAAATTCTATATGATTTAAGTTGTATTGCCGAGGAAAAAAGTGAAAGAAAATAATATTAAAAAGATAGCCCTGGTGGGAAATACGAACGTAGGGAAAAGTGTCTTCTTCGGTCGACTTACGGAGTCTTATACGGACGTCTCCAATTATCCAGGTACCACAGTTGAGGTATCCCGTGGTGAGACGGAGATAAACGGAAGGATCGTCGAGTTGATCGATACCCCCGGGGTTAATAGCCTCATCCCGGTCTCGGAGGACGAACGCATTACCAGGGATTTACTGTTTCGAGAAAATCCGGACGTTGTAATTCAGGTGGCCGACGCCAAAAACGTCCAGAGGTCTTTAATGCTTACGACTCAGCTGGCGGAGGCGGGCTTTCCGACGATCGTTGCGCTGAATATGGCGGACGAGGCCGAAAGAAAGGGTATAGATATTGACGAAAAAACGCTCTCGGCAATGCTTGGAACGCCCGTAATTAAGACGGTAGCCCCCTCCGGAGAAGGATTCGATAAACTGGACGAGCAAGTTTTTTCCGCGGAGGTTCCAGAGTTATCGATCGAATATTCGGATCCGATATCAACAGCTCTGGAAGAAGTCACCGCCGTCCTGAAGGGTCTGGATTTACCAATAAGGGCTGCTGGGCTAATGGTGTTATCGGGTGACGAAACTATTATGGAAATCCTGGCGGAGAGGTTGAAGCCGGAAGCGATAGAAAAGCTCCACAGTATTGAAAGAGAGCTGAAGGATAGCACAGCCGAGCCAATCTCTTTCCAAATTACGAGGAAGCGAAAAAGCAAGGTCCAGGAAGTAACCCGGAGGGTAAAAGTGGAGTCCGGAGAAGGGAAGTTACTATCCGAAACATTGTCTGATCTGACTATGCGCCCTCTTACCGGACTACCGATATTCTTGATAGTACTTTACGGGGTTTATCAGTTTGTCGGGGTTCTGGGAGCCCAGATAATCGTTGATTTTCTCGAAGTCGAAATTTTTGGGAACGTAATCAATCCCGCCGTAAGGACTTTTACCAGATCGGTCTTAGAAATGCCGTTTCTTGAGGAAATGCTCGTTGGTCCTTACGGATTGATAACAATGGGTCTCGCCTGGGCTCTGGCCCTGGTACTCCCAGTAGTTTTTACGTTCTTTCTTGCCTTTTCTATTTTGGAGGACTCCGGATACATCCCTCGCCTCTCCGTGATGGTGGATCGACTATTCAGGAAAATCGGTCTTAACGGAAAGGCGGTATTGCCGATGGTCCTGGGTCTGGGGTGCGATACCATGGCAACTGTAACTACCAGGACACTGGAAACAAAGAAGGAAAGGCGCATAGCTACGCTGTTGCTTGCACTCGGCGTTCCGTGCTCGGCTCAGCTCGGGGTAATACTGGGGTTATTTGCATACGCATCTCAACTGGGACTGCTTATATGGGCGGGGGTCGTTGCGCTCCAGCTGATATTTGTGGGTTGGTTGAGTTCTAAACTTTTTTCGGGCCGGTCCTCGGAATTCATAATGGAGATCCCCCCGATCCGACTACCTCGTCCGGTCAACGTTGTCCGAAAAACTTATACCCGGGTTAAGTGGTTTCTGAAAGAAGTCCTTCCTTTCTTTTTGGTGGGAACGTTTGTAGTTTTTCTGGCAGACAAAACTGGCATGCTGACGTTCCTTATTAATGGCCTTAGACCGGTCGTTTCAGGGTTGCTGGATCTACCGGGAGAAGCCGCGGTCGCGTTTATCCTTGGGTTCGTTCGCAGGGACTACGGAACCGCCGGTCTATTTGAACTGGCTCGTCAGGCCCGCCTAACTCCTTTACAGATTACGGTAAGCTCAGTTGTAATAACACTGTTCGTACCTTGCATAGCAAATTATCTTATGATTATAAAAGAACGTGGTTTAAAGACGGCGATCGCCATTGTCGGGTTCATAATCCCTTACTCGATAGCGGTAGGTGCCTTACTCAACTTCACTCTGAGAAGTCTGGAGGTTATGTAATGCCTCAGGATAGACAGATTGAATGTCCTGCCTGTGGAAGTCAGTTTAAGGTCGAACTCTCGATAGAAGCATGTCAGGGCTGTCCCCTGACGGGGACCTGCGGGAAAAAGAAGTGCCCCTACTGCGGCAGGGAGTTTATTCCTGATTTACGATTAATTGAACTTTCGGAGGAGTACGAATAACCGATGAGAGGTAAGAACGAAGAACTGAAAGAAGAGATTTTAGAGATGTTGTGGGTGGCCGATGAAGAGGATAGGGTCCTGAATCGAGATGAAATAATAGAGCAGCTTGACAGGCCCGATGAAGATCAGGGTGATGCCCTGGTCGATTTAGTAAAAGAGAGGTTGTTAACAGAAAACTCTACCGGTGAATTTGAGATGACTTCAGAAGGGTCGAGGAGGGCAAGAAAAGTCATTAGGCGGCACAGGCTGGCGGAAAGGTTACTGAACGACGTTCTCGAAATGGACCCAAGTAGCATAGAAGGTCCTGCCTGTCAGTTTGAACACGCTATATCTGCGGAAGTCGAGGAAAAAATTTGCACTTTGCTCGGTCACCCTGGCGAATGTCCTCACGGAAAGGCAATTCCCCCGGGTAAGTGCTGCACGGAATCGAAGCAAATTGTTAGTCAAGCAATAGTGCCCCTTACGGAAGTAGCCACCGGTCAGACTGTCCGGGTTGCGTATTTGACCTTAAACGAAGAGGGAAGGTTGAGTCGGCTATCTTCTCTGGGAATACTGCCCGGGGAATGGATAAAGGTAGGTCAGAAGTTCCCGGCGTTCGTAGTTGAGCTGGAAGAAACTAGCGTGGCAATGGAAGAGGAAGTTGCCAGGAACGTATTCGTAAGGAACGGAAACTCCGAAACCGGTTCGGGGAGTAGTGATACAGGACCAAGTTCGTTCTTAAAAAAGATAACGAAAAAGTTGGGTTGATCGACCGAGTAGTAATGGACCAAACCTTAGTATTTTATTCTGGATACTTGCATAAACGTTGGTGGCAAACGAGATAAAATTAGGGTATTAACCTTGGAGTGGTAAAATGAGTTCTATAGCAAAAGATGTAACTCAATTAATAGGTAGTCCGCTAGTTAAACTGAATAGGGTTACGGAAGACGCGAAGGCGGAAGTAGTGGCCAAGATTGAAGCTGCAAATCCTTGCGGTAGCATCAAGGACAGGATAGGAGTAAACATGATTGCCGAGGCCGAACGCGCTGGTGAAATAGACGAGGATAGCGTAATTGTGGAGCCGACGAGCGGAAACACGGGAATTGCGCTGGCCTTTGTCTGTGCCGCAAAGGGGTACAGGCTTATCCTGACTATGCCCGATACTATGAGTCAGGAACGACGCGATCTACTAAAGGCGTTTGGGGCGGAACTAAGATTGACCTCGGGTGACGACGGTATGCAGGGAGCAATAGACAAGGCAGAGGAATTGGTTAGCTCCAACCCCAACTATTATTCCCCTCAACAGTTTAGAAATCCGGCGAACCCCGGTATCCACCGAAAGACTACGGCCGAGGAAATATGGGAAGATACGGACGGTAACGTCGATATATTCGTTGCCGGAGTAGGAACTGGTGGGACTATTACCGGCGTTTCGGAAAGATTGAAAGAGAAAAACCCGAACCTGAAAACGGTAGCGGTTGAGCCAGAGGAATCGCCAGTGCTGTCCGGTGGTGAGGCTGGTTCGCACAGCATACAGGGGATCGGAGCCGGGTTTGTGCCCGAGGTATTGAACCGGAAAATCATAGACGAAGTAGTTCAGGTAAACAGCGAAGACGCAAAAGAGATGACGGGAAGACTGGCTCGAGAGGAAGGGATATTGGCGGGAATTTCGTCAGGTGCTGCCGCACAAGCGGCCGTTAGAGTGGCCAGACGTTCGGAAAATGAGGGAAAAAGGACCGTAGTTATCCTCCCTGATACTGGTGAGAGGTATTTGTCGACCGATCTGTTCTCCGAGTAGACCGGTTGACCTCAGAGGCTAGGTTGAGGAAGTGTTACTTGGAAGGTTCTCCAAAATTTTACCAACCTCTGAGGTCATAATCTCGATCAAGTTTCGCTCGGAGGGGCTTATTGAATCTTTTTCCAGCTTTCTGATATCCAGCACCCCGTAACAGTTATTGGAACTTGAAATAGGTGCTACGAACTCGCATTTAACTTCCGGATCGTATCTTATGAAATTTTCGTCTATCGTTACGTCCGGAAGGTAGAAACTTTTATCTTTCTTTGCCGTTTCAACTCTGGCACCCGTGCCCGATTTGTGGAGGTTTTCCCCGATCATACTCCTTCGATAGCCAGTTTGTAATAAACACTTGAGGGTTTTGGAATTACTTTTGTAGAGCGTTATTTTCGCCGGTTCAAGCACTTCACGAATGGAATGTAGGAGGAAAGATAGGATCTGGTCTTTTTTCTCTAATTTTGTGAGCTCTCTGATGAAGAACTCACACGCTTTCAACTCACCGGGAGAGTTATTGCTTACCCTGGTTACAGTATGGAGAAAGGCAGTTAGCTCTTCCGAATTGTCCATTAACGGAAAAGCAGTGACCACGTAATTAGTTCCGTCCTCCGTTACCTCACCTATTCCGGCCTCACGGGTTTCTATTGCCTTTTTACAGGGGCAACCTTTTATTGGGGAGTTGAGTCTGTGTACTACTTCATAACATTTATGCCCTTCAACGTCGCTGGCTTCTATGTTAAGTTTCTCTGCTCCGGTAGGATTAATCTGCTCGATCTCGTAGTCAAGCGAAATTATAGCCACTATATCCGGAGCCGATTCGATCGCTTCCGGCCAGTTGTGTTCAGGTCTACCAAGCTTGAAGATGGACCTTCCTTCCGGAGTTACGTTTTTTACAAGAGAGACCAACTTTCCATCTTTCAGGTAGAACAATGAGATTTTCTGAGCAAATCTTTCCCCGTTTCTCTTAAGTCCGGAGACTACCCCGGTCCACTTCTGTTCTTCTTTTAGTTTTGGTAATAGTTCTTTCTCGAACCGTCGAATGTGAGGTAATGCGAAGGTCTCGTCCCATGTTTCGCCAATTAGGTCGGACGGGTTCTGGTAATCGTATAGACTGGCAAAGGTCTGATCAACGTATTCGTATTTTCTTTGCCCGTCCAGGACGGCTATGCCGTCTATGTTGGCTTTTATACTTTTTGAACCCATTGAGATTTCATCTCAGCTGGTAGTGAATTGTAAGCCAGCTAATTTTCCAAAATTATCTCAAGATAATCCAATACTACCGAAACTTTCAAAAGTCCAACCAGGGTCCTTGCTCCGTAGAGCATTAGGGTCTTGACTTTAGTGGGTGTAATTGATTGCTGCTAGCGATTTCTGGAGAGGCTTTAGTTCAGATAATACTTTAACTCCTTTAACTTGGATGTAATATCCATTTGTTTTACGGTGATTTCCTGAGGTACTTCTAACAGAACGGGGGCAAAATTCAGTATACCCTTTATTCCGGCTGAAATAAGCGCATCCGCGACGAGTTGAGCGCTGTCGCCTGGGACGGCGATCATCGCAACCTCCACGTCTTCTTTCTGAACGGTAGATTTAAGATCCTTAATTGGCTGAACCCTAATTCCGCCGATTCGATCGCCGATGACTTCCTGGTCGTTATCAAATGCTGCAATAATCCTGAACCCCCAGTGGTTGAAATCCTGATTTGTCAGTAATGCAGTTCCCAGGTTTCCTGTCCCGACCAGAACGACGGGTGTCTCTATGTGAAGCTTTAAAATGCTTCGGAGTTCCTCCTGTAGTCGTGGTATATCGTAACCACTACCCTTTTTCCCGTAATTTCCAAAATAGGAAAGGTCCTTTCTAAGGTTGTCCGAGTTGATACCTGGTAGGTCCTTGACGAACTGATGAGAAGTGACCGATTCCATTCCCTCCGAATAGAGTTTTTCCGTTCTTCGGAGATATAGAGGAAGTCTTTCAATTGTTTGTTCGGGGATCTTTAGCTTCTTCATTGTTTTTTACTACCTCCATTCAAACTGGTTCAATCAGCTCCGGAACCACCAGGCTGAAAACCCGTGATCAACCTCTTGCATTAGCCTACGAACTTCATTTTATAACAATTGTGATACCCTGTCAACAAGGTGTTTACCCTTTCGAGCACCGAAAGTTTAAGTTCCCGGTTATCCCGGTTAATAACGAATCTCCCTGAATCGATCATATTTCTGGTTGGAAGAGGGATTTTTCGGTAAAATAAGTATCCGATACGTTAATTTTAAAAATTATCGATTTAGGTCAACATTTTCATGTCAATAATTCTTGCGATTACTTCGGCGATTTTATTCGGCCTGGCCACGCCAATAAGTAAGACCCTTCTCGGCGGAATAACTCCGGTTCAACTGGCGGGATTGCTCTACCTGGGAGCGGCGATGGGGTTGTTGCCCCGGGTCGTGTCCAGGGAAGGATACAAAAAAGTTATCGGTATGAACGCTGAGAACCGGATACGGATGCTGGGAGCAATAGTGTTAGGGGGGATCGGGGGTCCACTGGCTTTGCTTTTCGGGTTACGCCTGGCCACCGCTTCTTCTGTATCGATGTGGTTGAACCTGGAGATGGTGTTCACGGTTCTTCTGGGCCACTTTATATTTGAAGACTACCTTGGCTGGTTGGGCTGGCTGGGATCTATTGGGGCAATATCTGCCGCGGTGCTACTTTCCTGGAGCGGGGGAGTCGCGGGAGTGACTGCAGGATTGCTTGTCGGGCTTGCCTGTCTGTGCTGGGGATTCGACAACCACTTCACTGCACTTATTGACGAAATATCTCCGACCACGAATACTTTCTTTAAAGGATTGGTTGCGGGAACTTTTAACTTAACAATTGGATTGATTGTAACCAACTACGGTGCCGGGTGGGGCCAGACGATGGGGGCGCTCGGTCTTGGGTTTTTCTCGTACGGGGTAAGTATCGTCCTTTACATAGGAGCCGCCCACGGATTGGGAGCAACGCGGGCCCAGATCATTTTCGCTTCGGCGCCGTTTTTCGGCGTGGGGGGGTCAATTTTGATACTGGGGGAAAGTCTTTCTTCAGTTCAACTAGCTGCGGCTTCGATTCTAATTGTTTCGCTAGTTCCGCTGTTGATCGACAAACATCTTCACGTCCACGAACATTCTTCGCTCGAACACGAACACCTTCACCGGCACGACGAGGGACATCACGAACATTCTCACGAATATACCCCCCTATTGAAATTGTTATTCCATTCTCATAGACATGGTCACGAGGGGGATACACACAGTCACCCTCACCTACCCGATATACATCACAGGCACGAACACGACGAAAATTAGATTAGGTCATTGCCTCATTTACTCGACAGCTTTTTCCAGACCTTTTCAGGAGTGAAGGGAGGGTTGGTTAACTCTACCCCTGTGGCGTCTCTCACGGCATTTGCGATAGCTGGTATTGGCCCATTTATGCCTATTTCTCCTACGCTTTTTGCTCCCATGGGACCGGTTGGTTCGGACGATTCTACCAATATTACCTCGATATCAGGTATATCTTCGGTATTAGGAATCTTATAGTCGAAGAAAGAAGGGTTCTTCAGTTTACCGGAATCGCTGAACTCCATCTCCTCGGTTAAGGCGTAACCAATGCCATTTACGATTGCCCCTTCCATCTGTCCCTCGGCCAGTTTTGGGTTAATTGCCGTCCCGCAATCGACAGCGGATACGTATTTTTGCAGATCTATCTCTCCTGTTCGCGTGTCAACTTCCAGTTCGACGAAGTGGGCTGAGAACGGTGGTGGCGACTCCTCGGGTACCTCTGAGGCCGTTACCTCCACTTGTTCCTGGTCCGTTTCCATCTCGCCCGAGGTGAGAGATAAGGCGAATTCCGCCAGTGATTTAGTCGTTTCCGATCCGACTATTTTCCCCTCGTTCCACTCGATTCTTTCCCGGTCTTCTTCGTATCTGTTTGCGAAAATCTCAATTATCCTATTTTTGGCCTTCTCGGCGGCTTTCCTCACGGCATTCCCGGATACGTAAGTAGTACTGGAGGCATAGGCGCCGGAATCGAAGGGCGTAAAGTCCGTATCGGAGGAGTACACCACTATATCGTCTAGGCTGACTTCCAGGGCCTCTGCCGCGATCTGAGATAGTACGGTGTCGCTTCCCGTACCTATGTCAGTGGCACCTACGTAAAGGTTAAAGGACCCGTCCTCATTCAGTTTAAGCCGGGCGGCGGCCATGTCTATCAGAGGAATGCCCGAGCCCTGCATATTTATTGCCAGACCGAACCCCTTTTCCTTGTCGCTTTCGGTTGCCTGTTTTTTGCCCCTTTCGTGCCAGCCGATCTCCTTCGCACCTCTATCGATGCATTCGTCTAAACCACAACTATTTACGTACTGGACCGTACCTTCCTTGCCTTCACCGAGTTTCTCGAAGATCGGAGAAGTTTCACCCTCGTTAATGTGATTCAGTTTCCTTATCTCTATCGGGTCTTTGCCAACTTTCTCGGCCAGTTTCTCCATTGCGAATTCAAGGGAGAAGTACCCCTGAGGGGCACCGTAACCTCTATACGCTCCCGGTACGGGTAGATTGGTGTAGACTGCGTCGCCCAGGAAATGGAGATCGGAAGCCGTGTTGTACAGGGGTAGAGTTTTGCTTCCCACGTTGGAGAGCACGGTTAGGCTGTGGGTGCCGTATGCACCAGTGTTGCTTAATACGTCCATGATAATCCCCTGAAGCTTTCCTTCGTTGGTAGCTCCCAGCTTAACGGTTACTTCCATTGGATGTCTGGTACGAGAGGATTGGAATTCCTCCTCCCGGGAATATTTCATCGTTACCGGTCTACCCGTTCTTAGAGCAAAAATAGAAGCGATGTCCTCTAGAAGGAATTCCTGCTTAACTCCAAACCCTCCACCTACCCGGGGTTTTATAACTCGAATCTTGCCAATCGGTAAATCCAGGACCTGGGCCAGGATTCGTCTTACGTGAAACGGTACCTGGGTGCTCGTTCTGACGACCAACCTTTCGTGCTCGTCCAGAAAGGCCGTCGTTACGTGGGGCTCTATTGGCGTATGCTGGCAAAATTGAGTTTTACAACTTTCTTTAACTACGACGTCGGACCGAGAAATGACTTCTTCGGGATCGCCTATTTTTATATCTACGTTTGCGGCTATGTTCCTTTCCGGATCGTATATACCGCTCGAGTCTTCCTCGTCGTGGACCAGAGTAGACGAATTTCTGGACTCCTTCGGATCAAAAATCGGGTCCAGTTCTTTGTATTTCACTTCTATTTTTTTCAATCCTTCTTTTACTGCGTCCCGGGATTCTCCTGCCACTGCGGCCACTCTATCCCCGACGTATCTGACTTTTTTATCGAATACGTAAGCGTCGTAAGGAGACGGCTCCGGATATCCTTGTCCGGCCGTTGTGTGGGGAATTCGGTCCACGTTGCCGTGATGGAGTACCGACACAACCCCTTCCGTTTTCTCTGCCTCGGAAGTGTCTATGTCTACTATTTCCGCGTGGGGCTTGGGGCTTGCTAAAATCCCTGCCACCAGTCCGTTTGGATAGTCGTGATCCCCTGCGAAGACCGGTTTTCCGTTTACCAGAGCTGTTCCGTCTACCTTGGTTAAGCTCCTGTTAACTACGTTGTAATTAGACTCGTCGGAATTATTGGTAACCATCTGAACTTCCTCCGATTTTCTCTGTGGTTTCTTTTATTGCACCTATCTGTTTTACGTATCCGGTACAGCGGCAGAGGTTTCCGTCCAGGGCCGACTTAATGTCAGCTTCGGAAGGGTTTTCTTTGTTAATTAGAAGAGAGTAAGCGCTGATCAAGACACCCGGAATGCAGAAACCACACTGTACCGCTCCCGCCTCGAGAAGGGATTCCTTCAACCGTTCTGCCAGTTCGTCTTCCAGCCCCTCGACGGTCTTTATCTCTCGTCCGTCAACCTGGGCGACAAATAACGTACAGGAGGTCATCGCCCTGCCGTCCACTAAAACCATGCAGGCTCCGCAATCCCCTGTTTTGCATCCTTCCTTTACGCTTTTGTAGCCCTCTTCTCTAAGACGATCGAGCAATACTTCTCCGGGGTCGACTTCCAATGACTTTTCTTCTCCGTTTAGTTCGAACTCAACTTTCATTTTCAACCTCTTTCTTCACACTTAATATTGCGTCCTCAGTCATCTTTTCGACAAGTTGCTTTCTGTAGTCTTCGCTTAACTTATCGTCCCCTTTTAGCTCGGTCGACTCTACCGCTAGCTTACCGGATTCCTTCGCAAGTTTCTCCGTTAGTTTCTCTCCCGTTAATTTTTCTTCCAGTTCGGTAACTCTTCTCCCGGTCATTGGTCTAGCTCCCACAGAAATCCGAGCTTCCGAAATATCTCCATCCTTCACTGTTAGCCTGCAGGCGAGATTTAGTGCCGCCACGTCGAACTCTGACCTGCTGAACTTTATGAATTTGGCGGCAGTGTTTCCCTGATTCGGAAGAGAGATAGATAACTCCTCTATTATGGAATGGTTGAGAGTCGATCTAAAGTCGGATTCGTACAGTTTCGAAAGCTCCCTGGTCTTCTCTTTACCTTTGTGGTAATATCTTACCTTTGTTTCCAGGACTGACAGAATCGGGATCACGTCCGACCAGGGAAACGGTCTCACCAGGGACCCGCCAAGTGTTCCCGCATTCCGGATGGGGAAACTACCGATTTCCTTTAGACTATCGGATAAATAACCGTCCAGTACGGATTTTATCTTCCGGCTATCAACGATTTCCTGAATCTTTGTCGTAGACCCAATTTTAATCAATCCCCGCTCTTTGTCTACAACTAATTTGTCCAGATCCAGGTTGCCGAGATCGATCAATTCTACCGGTCGACTTGAATCGGATAAGGCCAGAGCCGTACCACCTGCGATAAAAAACGACCGGCTCTCCCGATCGTGAAGTTCGAGAGCTTCTGCGAGAGAGCCGGGATAATAGTAGTTTTTGACGTTTTTCAGCATTGAGAATTAATCAACCTTATTCTTTTGGTTCTCCGGGCCAGGGACCTTCGATATTCGGATAAGCCCACTGTATCTGCCAGAGTTCGTCGTGAGTTGCCCATTCACCCTTTCTTAACCTCTGAATCCCCTGACGATCTTTCATAGGACCGATAAAGGGATCGAAAGTGACCCGGTCTGCCTTCATTTGTTTCATCCTCTTCATAACCAGGTCGTACACGCTAATGTCACCGAGCATAGGATCTTTTACCATCGTAGATTTAAGTTCGTCTTCGTACTTGGGATTGATCTTCATTCCCCGCTTTGCACCAAGTTCTGCGGCACCCTCTTTGAGGAGCCACCAGTAGTCTACGTTTTTCAGGTTTTCGTCCGTATAGACCCCGTAATAAACCTTGTAGAGGATATCGGCGTAAATTACTCCCCAGTTTGAAATTTGCCCGCTTACTACTGCGTCCTTGGCAAATCTGTACATTGGGTTGTAATGGCTGAACCCAAATGCCCCGTTTTCCTGCGCCGTTTGTAATACTGTAGGACTATCCTCGGTAAATGCAAACCCGTCCACCCCAATCTCCAGTAAAGACTGTGTGGCTTCTTTCGCCGCGGCGGGATCGTACCAGGCATTTATCCAGCGGACGTGAAGCTTGGCGTCCGGATTCACTTCCTTAATTCCTATCGCGAACGCGTTGATGTGCCGCTTTACTTCTGGAGTAGGAACAGCTCCGACGTAACCCAATTTATCGGTTTCGGTTAGCGCTCCAGCCATTAATCCACTCAGGTAGTAGGTCTGGTAAAGTCCGGAGAAATAAGTTCCGACGTTTTTTGCTCGTTTGTAGCCCGAACAGTGAAAGAAAATCGTATCCTGATACTTTTTAGCTGCACTTATAGTCGGATTCATATGACCGAAACTGGTCGTAAATATTACGTCGGCATTTCTATTGTTTACGAATTTGTCTATAGTGGATTCGACGTCGGACGGAGGGACGTTCTCTACGTAAAACGTGTCAAGCCAGGGGAACAATTCTTCGACGTATTTCCGACCCACGTCGTGTCCCTTGGAATAACCATAGTCGCCAACCGGTCCGACGTAAATAAACCCAGCTTTCAATTTATCTTGTTTTTGGGCAAGTCCGATAGTTGCAAATCCCGCAAATACCAGACTAACCGAGATTAATATAGCAAAAGTTTTTACCCACTTTGGTTTCATCATTCTTTACCTCCCGTTAATTTTCGACAACCGAACTGTCATCACATTCCTTCTTCTTCCCCCGAAAACCCTTCAGAGAGCTATTTGGGTTTGCTTTTTTCTACCACCTCCGGGTAATTTATTATTTTTCACCTCTTACGTAAGGTTGTTGCAACGCATTAGGGGCGCCCATACTTCTTTTCAACGTGCCTATCGAGAGAATCACCAGCGCCAGAATAGCGGAACCGTAGGGCATCATTTTGAGCAATTCGGGAGCGACCCACGGCTGTAATCTAAAGGAGAGATGGATTAGGGCCCCGAAGAAAAAAGCACCGATCAGACCCCGTGAAGGGTTCCAGGAAGAGAATATCGTCAGAGCGATAACCAACCATCCCATTCCCGACGTCATTCCCTGCGTCCAGGCCGGTCTATAAGCTATTGACAGGTAACCTCCCGCTACTCCGGCCAGCACACCCCCTATCGTGACACAAAGATATCGGACGAGCCACACGTTGATTCCGGCGGTGTCAGCGGCAGAAGGGTTCTCTCCCACGGACCGGATAGTGATTCCGAGGGAGGTATGGAACAGAACGAAGGACATAATCGGAGTTAATACCAAACCTATATAGACTATCGGGCTCTGGTCAACGAACAGTATTTCACCGAGGTAGGGTATATCCTTTAGCAAAGGCACCGATACGTTCGGAATTGTCGAGTCGAGAGGCTTTCCTTCGAACCCCTTGCCAAATAGGCCAGAGAGCCCCAATCCTAGCATTGTAAGTGCCAGACCTGATACAACCTGGTTTGCCCTGAGAGTAATACTTACGAATCCGTGTATTAGGGAAGCAAGGCCCCCGGCAATTCCGGCTACTAACATCCCTAGCCAGGGGTTGCCTGTAAGAAACGCCGTCGCGAAAGCGCTTACAGCCCCCAGAATCATCATTCCCTCGATTCCCAGGTTTAATACTCCGGACCGTTCCGAATATATTTCGCCCAGTGTGGCCAATAGTAGTGGAGTTCCGTAGGCGAGCGTCCGGCTAAGGGTTCCAATTACCCAGCTTTCTATCATTCGTTACGCCTCCACTCTATTTTATAACTCATTAGTAACTCGCTTCCAATCAAAAATAACAGTATCAGACCGTTGAAGACGTCGGTTATCTGAAATGGTAAACCAAGGGAAACTTTTATGGCGTCACCGCCGGCGAGAATGGCCCCGAAGAAAATGGAGGTGAGTATTACCGCGAGAGGATTTTTTCTGGCGAGCCAGGCGACGATAATCGCCGTATAACCGTACCCGAGGGAGAGTTCGCTCGGGTTTCTGAGCATATGGTGAATACCGGCTACTTCTCCTACCCCCGCTATTCCCGCAAGCCCACCGGAAATTGCCATGACCAGTAACGTAGTTTTGACGTAATTCATCCCGGCAAAGCGTCCCGCCGATGGGCTACTGCCCAGAACCCTAATTTCGAACCCCGGGGTGGTTCTATTTATAAATAAGTAGGCTACTACCGCCGCTATTATCCCTATTGCCAGGGTGATCCAGTGAACGTCGGTGCCTGCTATCGTCGGCAACTGGGCCGACGCGGGAAACTTGTCCGTGTAGGGGAAACCCCACTGATGTTCTCCCTTCCAGGGTCCCTGGATTAAGTAAAGTACTAAGTTCATCGCTATATAGTTCATCATCAAAGTGGTAATGACGTCGTTTATCCCGAGCTTGCTTTTCAGTATCGCCGGTATCAACCCCCACACGGCTCCGGCGAGAAACCCTGCAAGAAACATTGCCGGGATTAGAAGAGGATCAGGTACAGGGCTAAATAGAGCGACCCAGGAAGCTCCAATTGCCCCTAGAAGAATTTGCCCTTCTGCCCCAATGTTCCAGAATTTAGCCCTGAACGCCACGACCAGGCCGACTCCCGCCAGCATCAGCGGTATGGCTCTACGAATGGTTTCCGAGATCTCGTAAACTCCCCCAAAAGCTCCTGAGAACAATGCGATGTAAGCGTTAAGGGGGTTAGCTCCGTAAGCCCAAAAAACCAGGCTGGCTACCAGAAAAGACCCCAGCAGAGCGGCCAGGGAGACACCCATGATTGCAAATCCGGAAGGGTTGGGGCGTTTCTTAATCCTGAAGGGTAAGTTTTCCATCATTCTTCTTCTCCCGCAGCGGAAATGCTTTTTATCTCCTCCGCCGGAGTTCCGGCCATCATTATCCCCAGCTCCTCTCTCTTGGCCTCCTCCCTGTCTACGGTCCCCATAATTTCTCCTTCGAAAATCACGGCAATTCTGTCGCTAAGAGAAGTTATCTCGGTTAAGTTTTCCGAGATCAATAGGATTCCAATGCCTTTTTCTCGCTGCTCGAGAAGGAGGTTTCTTATCTGCTCCGCTGCCCCTACGTCGAGCCCGTAAGTGGGGTGTGAGGCAATTATCAACCTCGGATTAGACGAAACCTCCCTACTCAGAATCAATCTCTGGATATTTCCCCCGGATAGCATGTTTGCCGGGGTGTCCGGACCCGGCGCTTTTATGTCGAAGTCCTCTATCAATTTACTTGCGTATCGTTCGACGAACTTTGAATTTATTAGTATTCCGCTTGAAAAAGGGGAGGAGTGGTAGCTTTTGAGTATCACGTTGTCCTTGAGCGATAGGTCGCCGACTATTCCCTGATTAATTCTATCTTCCGGCACGTGAGCGACATCCTTGTTATTTATCGCCCTTGGTGAAGCATTAGTCACGTCTTCTCTGTTGATCAGTACTTTTCCCGACGTAGCATCCCTCAGACCCGCCAGTACTTCCGCCAATTCCCTCTGACCGTTGCCTGCCACTCCGGCGATACCGAGAATCTCTCCTTCGTGAACGGCAAACGAAATGTCTTTGATCGCTTCTACACCCTTGTCGTTAAGAGCTCTTAGTCCGTCTACCCTCAGTATCTCGGGCCCTCTCTCGGCGGAGGACCTCTTAAGGTCGAAAAGAACTTCTCGTCCGACCATTTTTCTGGATAGTGCGTTTTTATCCGTGTCGGAAGTTCTAACGGTGTCTATGACTTTACCTTCTCTTAGTGTGGTCACTACATCACTTATCTTCATTACCTCGTCAAGCTTGTGGGTAATAAAAATTATCGTGCGCCCCTCGGATTTCATGTCTCTTAACACGGAGAATAATTTGTCCGCCTCTCCGGGAGTCAGGACCGAGGTGGGTTCGTCGAGAATAAGTATCTCTGCTCCCCGGTATAAAGCCCTGAGTATTTCCACCCTTTGCTTTTCACCGGCCGAGAGCTGCCAAATCTTAGCTTCAGGGTCTACTTCCAGCCCGTATTGTCCGGCAAGCTCAACCAATTTATTCTTTATCTGTTTGGTGGGCCTAATTTTGCTGACGGTCGAAAGGCCCAGGGCAATATTTTCGGCGACCGTGTGGTTTTCGACTAATTTGAAGTGTTGGTGGACCATCCCAATTCCAAGTTCTATCGCCCTTGTCGGGGAATCGATGGTTACTTTTTCTCCTCGTAGGTAGATAGAACCCTCCTCCTGCTGGTAAAGTCCGTAGAGGATGTTCATCAACGTCGTCTTACCGGCGCCGTTTTCACCGAGGAGAGAGTGAATTGAACCCCTGTCTATCGGAAAAGATACTTCGTCGTTAGCAACGATCCCGGGGAATCTTTTCACTATAGAATCGAATTTCACCAGGGGTGACTTATTATTTGACATGATTAGTTAGATCAGTCTATTATAGTTAATTTCTCTTTTCAATTAAAATTCCATTTAACTACCCTCGCTTTACCAATACTCAGTTCTTTTGCCACGGTCATACTTATAGCTCGTTAATCTTCCTCTGACGCCTAACTGGCGGCTGATTTAACCTTTAAAAACCCGAACGTACCCGAAATTCCGGCAGCCAGGTAATCGGCAGAGGGTGTAATCTATAAAATAACCCACCAATCGTGGTGTTCAGCCTCGGTTTAATATAGTGAAAGAACTGAGAGATAAGGAACTGAGATCCCCCGAAACTAGCGCGTTTGGAAGAAAAATTATCTTCCAGTTGCAAAAACCGACCGACACGATTAACATCCCCTTTGATATCCAATGAGTGAACAAAAATTGATCGAGAACGTGGAGACGATATTCACGGCTGACGCCGAGGGCAGGGAATTGACCGATGGTTACGTTTTGGTTGACGGACGCCAAATCTCGGAAGTTGGAACTTCCCCTTACGAAGGACCGAAGCCGGACCGAGTTATCGACGGGACGGACAAAGTAATGATTCCCGGACTGATAAACACGCACCACCATCTCTTCCAGACATTATTTCGGAACTTCAAAGAAGTAAACAACGCCAAGCTCTTTACCTGGCTGACGGAACTCTACGATAGATGGGCGAAGGTAGATAGGCGGGCCATTCACACCAGCACGGTGATTGGTGCTGTGGAACTCCTATTGAGCGGAGCGACGACCACGAGCGATCATTTGTACCTCTTTCCCGATGGTAAGAACGATATTTTTGACGCAGAGGTAGAAGCGGCCCAAGAGGTAGGGATAAGATTTCACCCGTGCAGGGGGAGTATGTCCCTCTCGCGGGAAGACGGGGGGTTACCTCCAAGGGAAGTCGTCCAGACTGAGGAAGAGATCGTCGCGGAGTACCGGAGGGTAATTGATAAATTTCACGATCCCGATAAATTTGCCATGACCAAGGTAGCCCTGGCCCCTTGCTCTCCTTTTTCCGTAACGGACAAGATTATGAAGGAAACGGTCGAGATAGCAGAGGAGGAAGACCTTTACTTACATACTCATCTGGCGGAGACGGAGGACGAGACCGAATTTTGCCAGGACGAGGTCGGGTTGAGGCCCGTGGACTACATGGAGGAACTGGGATGGCTCACCGATAGGGTGTGGTTTGCTCACGTGGTTCACGTCAACGAAGAAGAAATAGAGAAACTGGCGGAAGCCGGGGTTGGTATGTCGCACTGCCCGTCGTCAAACATGAGGTTGGGTTCGGGTATCGCTCCCGTGGTGAAAATGAAAGACACTGATATTAAGGTAAGCATGGCAGTTGATGGTTCGGCGAGCAACGACACTTCTAATATGATAAAAGAATTGCGACAGGCTCTTCTGCTCCAGCGGGTGAAGTACGGTGCTGACTCGATTACCCCTCGAGAGGTACTGCGGTTCGGGACGATAGAGGGAGCAAAAGCTCTGGGGAGAGAGGACGAACTGGGATCGATAGAACCGGGAAAGGCCGCTGATCTGGTAATGGTTGATCTGAATCGGCTCGAATACGCCGGAGGATTATCCGACCCGGTATCCGCGTTGTTGATGTGCGATACAAAGGGTGTCGATTTCAATATGGTCAACGGAGAGGTGCTGGTTGAAGACGGGGAGCTGTGTGATCGGGAGTTACTCGACTACGTAGATGAACAGAACGAGATAGCCGCTCGGTTTTATTCTTAAAACGTAAGTCCGGACTCCCCCCGCCCGGACGAAAGGAACTCCGGCCTTTCCGAGCCGGAAAGTCCTGGCTCGGTCAGACATATGAGCCACTTCGCTGGAATTTTCCCGGCTCTGAGCCCTCGACAAAAGATACACTGTACACCTTGGTCGAGGTGTTGGTCAATCACCTTCGGTATAAACCACGTCGCACGTACCGAAGAACAAATTACAACACTTAATCCAACCACAACAACGGATCTGGAAAGATCCGCCTATCGAAAATTTGTTAAAATGTAT
>JBDGQU010000020.1:0-7356 GCA_042218715.1 Bipolaricaulia bacterium
TTTTTTTATCCTTACTTAAACGAGTTCCTCCACCCGGTCAAGATACCTTTCGTACATCGAAAGTGCCCGCTTTACGGGCTCCGGCTGACTCATGTCAACTCCCGCATCGTCCAGTGCGTCCAGGGGATATTTACTAGAACCCGCCTTTAACAGTCCTCTATACCTATCCACCGCCGATTCCCCTTCTTCCAGAACCTGCTGCGATAAAGCGAGGGATGCGCTAATACCGGTACTGTACTGATAGACGTAATAAGCCCTGTAAAAGTGGGGAATTCTCATCCATTCAAATCTTATCCTATCATCTACTTCGACTGGCTCGTAATACTCTTCCTTTAGGTTTCCGTACAGCTCGTTCAACCTGTCAAATGTAAGCCCTTCTCCCGCTTCGACCCTCTCGTGGACTTCGTCTTCGAAGTGGGCGAACATAGTTTGTCTGTAAAGGGTGGTCCGGAAGGATTCCAGGAAGTGGTCCAAAAGATGCAGTCTGAAATCCGGATCCTCGACGTCATTTAGCAGGTGTTCGGTGAGCAGGGCTTCATGCAGGGTACTGGCGACCTCCGCGACAAAAATCGAATAGTCCTCGTAAATATAGGGCTGGTGCTCGGACGTCAGCTCAGAATGCATGGAGTGACCTAACTCGTGGGCGAGGGTGTAAAGTGAAGAAATATCACCTTCGTAATTCATTAAAATGAAAGGCTGCGTATCGTAAGCCCCTCCGCTGTAAGCCCCGGCTCGTTTACCCGGAGTCTCGTAGACGTCAATCCAGCGAGATCGAAACCCTCTCTCGATTTGATCTCGATAATCCTCCCCCAGCGGTTCCACCGCCTCCAAAACGTATTTCTTCGCTTCTTCGTAAGAAATATCCGATATCTCGGTCTCCGCCATCGAGGTGTAAAGATCCCACATTTTAAGGTCTTCATGACCAAGGGCTTGCCTCTTTAAATCCAGATGCCTGTGGAGTAAATCCAGGTTGTCTTCAATTACTTCTACCAGGTTATCGTAAACCTTTCCCGGTATATTGTTCTGGTCAAGCGCCCTCGCCCTTGCCGAATCGTAATTTCTGATGTCCGCCAGCTTGTTATCGGTCTTCACGCTATTCTCGTAGGAAATCGACACCGTATTGCTCATTGTTTCGAAGCTATCGAAGAATTTCTTGTAAACTTGCTCCCTAAACTCCCTGTCTTTCCTTTTTAAAAGGTTCACGAAGTTACTGAGGGTTATCTTCACCTCGTTGCCTTCCGGGTCCTCGAGTTCCGGAAATTCGAGGTCGGCATTCGTCAGGTAGTTATAGATTTCCCCGGGCGCCGCTAGCACTTCTTCCAGGTCCGCTACCAACCCCTCGACTTCGGCACTCCTCGTGTGAGGCTTTAGCCTAAGCACGTCGTTGAAGTAATGGCGGTAGGTTTCCAGCTCCGGTTTATCGCGGATTAAACTATCTATTTTCCCCCGAGAAGAGGACTGGATCTCCGGTTCGATAAAACTAGAAGCGGATTCCGCAGAGGAGTGCAGACCCCTGGCCCGGGAAGACATCGCCTGATAGGTTTGGTTTTTCGTATTCTCGTCGCTTTTCATCCTCGCATAGGCGAAAAGCTTGTCGACTCTTCTAAACACCTTTTCCCGTAACTTTAGAACCTCCAGGAGGTTTTCTCCGCTCTCCAGAACTCGTCCTTTATACTTCTCGAATTGGTCCAGGAGGTTGCTTGCTTCTTCGAATTCTTCTTCCCAGCCTTCGTTCGACTGGTAAATACTGTCCAGATCCCACTTGTACCTTTCTTCGAGATTCTCCCTATCGCGGGTTTCAACCATATTCATTCCCCCTTTTAACTTAAATTAAAGTCTAAAGGTTTCCGATAGAAATCACAAAAACCCGGTCTGAAAAGAAGACAGTCCACGTATTTTCACACTCCGTTGCAGCAATTCCCGGATACAACTATAATTTGTTCAGGTTTATCAATAATTACACAGTCACATGGAGGTAAAAGGATTGAAATCGACGATAACTGAGAGAAAAGCGACAGAGGTAACACTAGAGATAACGATCGACAGCAACACGGTAAACAACAAGCTCGATGAAATATACAGTAAAACCGTAGAAGACCTGGATTTACCGGGCTTTAGAAAAGGTAAGGTTCCCAAGAGCTTCGTCAAAGCCAGGTTCGGCGACGACGTCTTTTACGAGGACGCTCAAAACGAACTGGTGGAGGAATTCTTGCCCAAGGCGTTACAGGAAAACGATATAAATCCAGTATCGGAACCAGAGACGGAGATTGAGGAATTCGAAAGAGGGGAAGATTTCACCTTTGAGGCCTCCGTGGAGGTAATGCCGGATATCGAGCTGGAAGATTACAAAGGGATAGAGGTCGAAGATCCCGGTACGGACGAAGTGACCGAAGAAGAAATTGAAGAAGAATTGCAATCATTGAGAGAAGAAAACGGTCGGCTCGTTCCAAAGGAAGAGGGTACTGTAGAGGCGGGGGATCACGTAACGGTAAGCGACCCCGACGGCAACACTCAGGAAGTTGAGGTCAGCGAGGACGAAGATAATCCAACGAACGACCTCATAGGAAAATCCGTGGGGGATGCAGTTGAAGTAGGCACCGACACTCCTGATGAAGACGAGATAGAACTGGAAGTATCGGAAATAAAAGAGCTACAGCTTCCCGAACTCGACGACGAATTCGCCAAAGACCTGGGTCACGAAGACCTTGAAGGTCTGAGAGCTGAGATCAAATCCGACCTGTTCGAGCAAAAAGAAGAAGAAAGGACTGACGAGATCGGAGAGAAGATTCTCGATAGGATAATCGAAAAGAACGATTTTTCACCTCCTAAAAAGATGCTCGAAAAGATCGTCAACGATAAGGTCGAGGAAACGAAACAGCAAATAGGATCGGACTCTTTCGCCAATCTTCTCGAACAAGAGGGTAAGACCGAAGAAGACTGGATCGAGGACGTGGAGGAATCCACGAAAGAACAGTTAAAAGAACGCCTTGTTCTCGATAAGATAGCGGAGTTAGAAGGGATTGAACTATCCGACGAAGAGTTCGAAGAAGAATTGGAAGAGCAGGCGGATAAACAAGGGGTCAATCCGATAAAACTAAAAAATCAGCTAAAGGCGGAAGACCAGCTTGAATCTTACCGGGACTCTCTTACTCACGAAAAGGTGTTGGAGTTTTTGATCGAATCGGCAAACCTTATCACAGATGAAGAGACAGAGGAGGATGACAATGACTGAACCGAGGTCGCAAATACCCTTCGTGGTCGACAAGTCTGACGGAGTAGAAAGAACGTACGATATTTATTCTCGTCTGCTGAAAGACAGAATAGTATTCCTAAAAGGACCGGTCACTGACGAACTTTCAAACGTAATAATAGCTCAAATGCTTTTCCTGGAAGCAGAAAACCCGAGCCAGGAAATTAACCTTTATATCAATACTCAGGGAGGAGTCGTGACCGGAGGGCTGGCGATATACGACACGATGCAGTACGTGAAGCCGGAGGTCAAGACAATCTGTGTCGGCCAGGCCTCGAGCATGGGAGCGCTACTGCTGGCAGCGGGGGAATCGGGAAAAAGATACGCTCTGCCAAATTCGAGGGTACTGATTCACCAACCTCTGGGTGGTGCTCAGGGACAGGCCACGGACGTGGAAATTCACGCAAACGAACTGGTCAAGGTAAAAAAGCGGGTCAACAAGATACTGGCCGACCACACGGGACAGCCACTGGATAAGATCTCGGAAGACACGGAAAGAGACTTTTTCATGTCCCCCGAAGAGGCCGCTGACTACGGAATAATTGACGAGGTAATAGCCGCTCGCGACAAGTCATCGGAATAAACCAATTGTCCAGGAGGCACTATATCCCTTTTACGTCCAGAAGTCCGAGTATCGGAGGGAATGGGATCGAGTGATAGTCCAGGGCAACTCGGACAGCTAACCTATTTGCTCCCAATTGCCCTGGTATTCTTTTTCACCATCGTCCCTTTTTCCCAGGAGGTCGAAGCGGCAACGCGTATCCGGTTTCTACATCTTGCTCCCGGTTCCGGTCCCGTCGAGATATGGTTCGACGGGAATCTGATCGAACAGAGCCTAAGTTTCAAAAACAGCACGGAATACATGGAGATAACACCGGAACAACACCGGGTAATATGTAAAACAAAAACCGGAACTAATACGGTAGTTCTAAATTCCCCGTTCCCGTTCAGAAAAAACAAAGAATACACGATCGCGGTTACCGGGTCGCGGAAAAACGGAGACCTCCAGCTCGTATTCGCACTAGATAACTGCCCGCCTACAGGTAACCTCGCCCAGCTGAAATTTACCAACGCCGTCCAGGGAGCCCCTCCGGTAGACCTCAGGATTAGATACGGACCCACCCTGTACAGTGGATTGGCCTTTAGAACAGGTGGAGACTGTGAGTTGATTCCCCCGGGCAATTACTCGCTTCGGCTAGTCGAGTCCAGGTCGGGGAAATTGATAACCAAAAAAAGGGTAGAACTAAAAAAGGGAACGAGATACAACATTTTCGCTACCGAGAATAAACAGGGGAAAGGGGTAGAATTCGTATATTTAACAAAGCCCAATAAACCGAAAGAAGTGCCAAAGATATTCGGAGTAGAACGATCCGTGCTTCAGCTGTTCGGCGCGGGATTGATAGCTTCCGTGGTAATCCTGGTCCTCGGCCGTTAGTAAGATTTACCGAAAATTGAGATAGTAAAGTCGCCGGAAATAAAAAACCCGCCGGAACTGGGCCGTCCCGGCGGATTAATATTTCTTACCGGTCTCTTTATAGTGATTTCGGAATTACGGTCTCTAGCTCGTACTTTACACCATTGACCACTAACTGCAAATTAGGCGAGTCCTCTTCCCCGGGGCTAATTTTAAATTCAACCTTATTTACGCTATCTTGCTGTTCAGACAGCTCGGCCTTAGCCACAAAAACTGCCTTCCCCGTGGAAAGATTCAATAATCCCGCTCCGTAATCGGCATCCACGTCCTGAGGCAGCTTCACTGCCATTAATAAGTAGTCTGCTTCTCCGTACGTTACAACGCCCATCACGAGCCCATCCGTCAGGTTGGGTACCGATATAGCGAGGTTGCTGTAAGGTCTAAAAGTCATGTTATCGTAACTAGCTACGGGTTTGTCTAAATCGAAATCCACCCCGGGTAATTTGGCGTATTTTTCCTGCAATATATTCTCCACCTGACTTCGTTCCCCCGAACTAAAACCGTTACTTCCGTATCCAAATGTCGGAAAGAGGAATAGAGCCAGCACCAGTGCTACCGATAACAGTTGAATTCTCCTATCAGACACGATCATTTCAGTCACCTCCTGAAATTAGACCAGCTTAATATTCGTAAGCCAATTTAACGGAACTTCTCCGGGTTCCAAAGTAATATCGATTGTCTCTTGGCGGCCATTCAACTCTAACCCGGAATCCGTTCCGCAAAGCGCTGGCATTACTAACTCTATAAGATCCGGAGGCTTCGTAGCCTACCCCATTCGTATCGCCGGAATACTGGGGTCTATACGTATTGGCAAGATCCACGCTTCCTCTCTCGATGATATTCCCGTTTAAATCCTCAATGGCAAACTTCACTACGGCTCCGTAGCCGCTTCCTCCGTTCCGATTGGTCACGAGTAGATCGAAGTTCAGGTAGGCTCGATTGGGTCGATTGGGAAGTGAGTACCAGGTCCATCGGGAGTAAGTGCCGAAATTCCTGTGCCAGTACCATCCATTTTCCATGCTACCGTTACTGTAATAGTCGTCCGCCTCTTCCTGGTTGAACCGGGGTCGGGAAGGACCAACCTGAATTGTCTTTGAAGTTGTGGAAGTCGCTCCCTGGTTATCCCTTACCGTCAACCGAACCGTCCTGGTCCCGGAAGTCGAGAAGCTATTCCAGACTACCCTGCCGGTCCTATCGGTATTGCCGTCACCGTTAAAGTCCCAGCTCCAGGATGATATGTACCCATCTGGATCGCTTGACAAGGTTCCATCAAACTGAACGACCTCGCCAACACTCGGATTACGTGGATTGTATTCGAAATCCGCCTGGGGAGATCTGTTCCGGGGCCCCACCTGGACGTACTGACTGGTAGAAGATGTAGCTCCGTCGTTGTCCGTAACTGTGAGCCTAACCTTCACTCTGCCAGTTCCGGTATAGGTATTGTAACCTTGTCTCCCGACAGCATCTACGTCACCGTCGCTGTCAAAGTCCCATCGCCACCTAACGATATTGCCATCCGGATCGTAGGAGTTGGAACCGTCAAATCGGACTCTTTCTCCGCTTGCCGGATTCGTGGGGTTATAGGAAAACCTTGCGGTTGGAGGTTGGTTGGTCGGCTGGGAGGAGACGATATTGAAGTCATAAAAATCCGTATCCCATTCGACCGGCGTCAACTGAAATTGTATTTTCGAGTCCTCTCCGCCTATATGAAGTCCAAACTTCGCTTGTAAACCCGACTTGATTTTTTCTTTAAGGTTCTGGGGGTCCGGAACCTCTGGAAAACCACTCTCTCGGAACGGGTCGTTCGGATGCTTTACGTACTGATAGATATCGAGCTTTTTGGTCGTAGCGAGAGCCTGCAAGTATTCCGTACCCGTAGGTCCGGTAACGCCAAACTGATAGTTCCCTGACGGTAAGGAATGAGTTCCCGGCCCTCTTCTCTCGTTACCTTCCCATTTATTGGGATAAATTAGGTGAACATTTCCCCGAGGGGTATAGTCCAGGATATAGACGTAGGCACTCTTATTCAGCTCGAAAAATACCCGCGCGTTTTCGTCGATCTGATATACTTTCTTATTCGTCCAGATTCTCACGTCGAGCCCCGTATTTTTTTCGGGTGGTCGGGGGACGATCATCAGCGGGGCGGGCCCGTTCGAATTAGCCGTCAAAACGAAATCACTAGATTGGTCGTATTCTGCCTTCTCGCCGGCAGCAGCTAAATTTCCGGACATTAAAACTAGCGTTAAACTCATTAACAATAGAACCAACCACGGACTTACGGTTCTCGCGCCTTTACTTTTTCTGCTATACATAATTCCCTCCCATTCTCGAGGATTTACCATTTAACTTCACCAGAATAAGTCAAGAACTTCCAGGAAGCCCTGTAAAACATAACGGGGCAATTTACAGTACAACTGAATCCCCGATAAGATTATACTCTAAGTAATAACTATTGCCAAAATTATTATTTGGTCAATTGGGCTCCCTTTCGGAAGAGGCCGAACCCGAATTCCAAACCGATTTATCAGCGTAATTCACTACCAATACAATTGTTGTTATCTTCCCTGGAATTTACAAGCAAGTTAGTAATTGGGGCTATTTATGAGGATGGAGAAATATTAGTTCCTAAGTC
>JBDGQU010000200.1:0-1801 GCA_042218715.1 Bipolaricaulia bacterium
TACTACGCGTAGACCTAACGACTGGAAGAATTTCAACGGAGAAAATTCCTGACAGATGGTTGACTAAATTCATTGGTGGTAAGGGGCTGGGTGCTGCTCTCCTGCACGAGGAAAACGAGTCGGGACTGGATCCACTTTCACCGGATAACAATCTAATCTTCGTCTGGGGCCCTTTACTTGGTATAGCCCCCGGAGCCTCCAGGTATTGTGTAACGACAAAATCTCCACTCACGGGAACTTTTCTTGATAGTTATTCCGGGGGACACTTTCCCACCTATCTGAGGTTTAATCTGCCAGAATATACGGCCGTCGTTTTTACCGGTAAATCCGATAAACCAGTTGCTTTGAAGGTGGAAGAAGGAAAAGCGGAATTAGTAAATGGAGAAAAATACTGGGGAAAAACTACAAGAGAAATGGCAAATTTAATGGACGGGTATACGGAGGCCTCTATAGGGCCAGCGGGTGAGAATTTGGTTAAATTCGCGACAATTTCTTCTGACGGAGGGAAACATCACGCCGGTAGAGGTGGGGCAGGTGCAGTGATGGGGGCGAAGAACCTCAAGGCCGTGTTTGTAAGAGAAAGGAGTAAACCGGAGAGTCTCCCCGAGCTGACTAAGTTAAAGAAGGACCAATTAAACTACCTGAGTGAAAGTGAGGCTACGAAGTGGGCCAGGGAAGAAGGCACAATCGGGACACTGGCACCTATGAATGAAGCGGGCGCCTTACCGACGAAAAATTGGACCAGAGGAAAGTTCGAAAAAGCTGGTGAGATAGATGACGAGGCAGTTGGAGAAGTAGTGGCAAACAGGGAATCTTGTTATCTCTGCCCCATTGCCTGTGGATATAATCTAAAGTTTTCTTCTGGAACGGGCAACGAGTGGGAAACACACAAAGGGCCCGAGTATGAGACTACGGTTATGAATGGTTCTCTACCAGCATTAGGTGAGTTAGAGGAAGTTGCCAGGATAGGAGATATCTGTGATACCCTGGGTCTGGATACGATAAGTGCGGGTAACTCCATTAGCTGGGCGATGGAATGTTCGGAGAAGGGATTGATTGACTATCAAATTGACTTTGGGGACTCGGTAAAGGCTCAAGAGCTAGTTAGAAAGATAGCCGCACGCGAGGAAATAGGTGATTTACTGGCCGAGGGAGTTAAATACGCCGGGGATGAAATAGGAGGAGAGGCAGAAGAGGCTGCCGTAGAGGTAAAGGGACTTGAGTATCCGTCATTTGAGCCTCGGGGTTCTTTCAGCATGGCTTTAGCGTATGCTACGAGCGATCGAGGAGCTTGTCACCAGCGGGCTTTCCCCATCGGTTCAGATGCCCTGGGCGGGGACAGGGATCCTTACGCGATAGAAGGACATCCTGAAGCCGTGATTCCCGATCAGAATAACCGTAGTTTGACTTATTCACTTATTACCTGTGATTTTACCGCGTACAGATTGGATCAAATCAAAGACTGGCTGGAAAAGCTTGAGTTTGACTATTCTCAAGAGGAATTGAAAGAGATCGGTGAACGGGTCTGGAATCTGACTAGACTCTTTAATATAAAGGAAGGATTCTCTAAAAAAGATGACAAATTGCCGGAGAGAATGAAGAAACCACTTCAGGGAGAGGGGCCGGCGGAAGGAAATTGTATAACCGAAGAAGAATTTGACAGCATGTTGGAGCGGTATTACGAATTAAGGGGCTGGGATAAGGTTGGTCGACCGACTCCTGAGAAGGTCCAGGAGTTGGGGTTAGAAAATTGGGTTTAGAAAATAAAATCAAGTTGCCTTTTCTGAATTTCCGCCTGGAT
>JBDGQU010000201.1:0-2769 GCA_042218715.1 Bipolaricaulia bacterium
CGGTGATCCAGGGTCAGCATACCCAGCACTTCGTCCTGATAAATCAGCGGTACTCCCATCCAGCACTGGAGATAGTCGAAATTCCCCCCTGACTTCTCCCGGGCAGTCTTGCGGATTTCATTGGCTAGAGGCTCGTCGCTTCTAACGTCACTCACCACCACGGGCTCTTTCCGCTCTATTACTTCCCTGTTTGCTCCCGCTTCCTCCAGGGAAAACTCCAGACTTAGCGCTTTTTCCTGGCCTATTGGGCCCCGATACGCGGCAACCTCAAGGTGGTCGTTTTCCAGCGTCATTATTGAAGCAGCGTCGTATTCCAGCACTGTCCCAAGCTTGTCAAGGATTTTTCCAAGCAGGGGGTTCAACTCCAGTGTCGAAGCTACGTCCTGAGCTATCCCCATTAAGGCGGAAAGCTCAGGAGTCTTTTTTCTCTGGTCAACTAGACTCTCCCGCGTCTCAGTTCGTTCGGATATATCGATGACTACCCCTTCTATCCTCCTGGTATCTTCCGGAGAAGGGACTTCGTGTCCCCTCTCCCAGACCCATTTCCGACTTTCACCTGTTTGAATTCGATATATGATTTCATAGGGCTCGTTTTCCGCCAGGGCGGTCTCTATTTCGCTCCGAACGAACGGCCTGTCCGCGGGATGAATCAACTTAACGTAGGAAATTTCTTCGTTTTCGATGAGGTCTTCGGGGGGATAGCCGGTAATGGACAAAGAACCTTCATTGACAAACTTCATGGTCCACAGGGAATCCGCGCGACAGCGGAAGGTCATACAGGGAAGATCCTCCAGCAGATCAGCCAGTATCCTCCCGCTTTCGTTCATTGTCCGCTCCGACCTCAGGAATTGTTCTTCTCGATTTCCGCCTTCTGTAATCACTATTATCCTTTTTTAAAAGGGATAATCATATTTCTTCAGGATAAAATACAATATTACGTTTTCTAAGAGAAGGGTAGGACTTACCTGATATTTCTGAACTAATCGTCATCTCACGCAAATAAACGAGAGAAGTCCCGGAAAGCAGACTCCCAGGGTTCTGAAGTCCTTCAAAGCACCGGGAAAAAATGGAATGGTAAATGCTAATCCAATTCAGTTCCGGAACCTAAAGTTCGTCCTTATTTATTACGTCCCCTTTGCCCCAGCTAATTTCCTCGCCACAACTGGGACATTCGGTAGTGCTTCCTTTTAACAGCGCCTTCTCGAACTGATCTTCGTCCATCTCCATCCCTGTTCCTACTTCCTCTCCACAACTAGAGCATTTCACCTTTAGTTCTACCATGGTAAAACCCCTCTTTAGTATAACTAAATCGGAGTTCTTGCCGCAAATTTCCCCTCCCGTCGTAGTAATTCTGCGGGGTTCCTGTAATTTTTGAAAATTCCTGCCCGATGGAATTACAGTTTATAATACCGCAGTACGGCAAACTATCGGAACGGAGGTTCCGTAATTAACTGTCGCCAAAGTAATTGGCCGTTTCCGCCAACAAATCTATGATCTCCAGGTTCTGGGGACAGGCTTCCTCGCACTCGCCACAGGCGACGCAGGCGCTCGCTCTCCCGTCCTCGTCCAGAAATTCGTAATAACGCTCCTTGTTTTCCTCGAACTTTCCGTAAACCTCGGCTTCGTTATAGAGCTGGAAATTCGTCGGAATCTGAACTCCGTTAGGACAGGGGGTGCAATAGTTGCAGCCGGTACACCCGACAGGGGAAATTTCTCGGTACTTCTTCGCGGCTCTTTCCATTACTTGGTTTTCCCGCTCGCTAAATTTACCAACCCTGGAATTACTCGCGAGTTCAACGTTCTGCTTAACCTGCTCCATCTTACTCATCCCGCTAAGTACTACTGAGACTTCCGGCTGACTCCAGAGCCAGTTTAACGCCCAGCTTACCGGCCCTCTTTCTTGCTCCGACTCGCTCAGGATATTTTTTATCTCCTCGGGAGGCTCGGCAGCCAGCTTACCGCCTCTTAGGGGCTCCATTATTACGACGGCCAGCCCCTGAGATCCCGCGTATTGAAGGCCCTCCATTCCCGCCTGAAAGTCCCTGTCCAGGTAGTTGTACTGGATCTGACAGAAGGTCCAATCGTAGGAATCCACGATCTCCTTGAATAAGTCAAGATCGTCGTGAAATGAAAATCCGGGATGTCCGATTTTGCCCTCGGACTGGACTTTGTCCAGCCACTCTCGAACGCCGACCTTCTTATAATTTTCCCAGCGCTCCCTGTTTAATCCATGGAGCAAATAATAATCTATCTGATCTACCTCTAGCCTGTCCAGTTGCTTTTCGAGATACTCGTCCATATCTCCCGGTTCCTCTATCAACCAGGATGGCAACTTTGTCGCCAATCGTACCTTTTCCCGATAGCCATCTTTCAATACTTTCGCTACGAATTCCTCGCTGTTTCCGTCGTGGTAAGGCCAGGCAGTATCAATATAATTTACACCGTGATCGATTGCGTACCTTACCATCTTTATGGCTTTTTCTTCATCAATATTTCCGCTATCGTCACCCTTGGTGGGCAACCTCATAGCTCCGAACCCAAGAGCTGAAGAATTCCAGTCAAGTTTGCCGAAATCTCTATACTGCAATTATATCACCCTCAAAGATAAAACTTTTAGTGAACGACCTAACACGAGTTTAACCGACCGCACTACTCAAAGGCCACGTAATTATCCCTGGTATCGCAAACGGGACATACGTCGGGCGCTTCTCCCTCTACAGTATGTCCACAGACGCTACAAACCTGAATATCCCCTATATCCGGGTCTTC
>JBDGQU010000202.1:0-4300 GCA_042218715.1 Bipolaricaulia bacterium
CTTTCTTCTCGTAAGGTCAGTGTTTTCTGATTTGGTCATTTTGGTGTTTTCCTCCAGAATACGTGGTCAGATTTATTGTCTAATCCAGTGTCAATTTCTATCGTAACGGAAGAGTACTTGTTATTTCAATATCCAGGCACTTGCTGTTATTTAGGGGGATTTGGACTAATAAAGTAGTCCTTTTTTCAAACTTTCTCTTGACAAACCCCGATAACACTATATAATAAAAGTGAACGTTAATGAAGTGATTGCTTACCTGCGAGGGCTGTATTTGCAAATAAGTTTGCTTCAGTTTCCTTTCATATAACTAAACTCTGCCGAAGGGCAGTTGTATCTTTATTTGATAAAAACTCACAAGCTAAGAATTAGTTATCTAACTATAACTAACACTAAACAGAATAGTAAGCTGCGGAGGTGGACATGGCAAACAGGAAGTTAAAAGACGATAATGAGAAGAATCCTATTAGAAGGTATTTCGACGAAGTAGGCAATGAGGCGTTGCTGACCAGGGAGGAAGAGGTTGACTTAGCCAAGAGGATAGAGCAGGGAGACGAGGAAGCAAGGGAGAAACTGGCTTCGTCTAATCTCAGGTTGGTTATCAGCATTGCCAAGAAATATAGAAACTATGGGCTGCCTTTTCTCGATTTGATCCAGGAAGGGAATTTAGGGTTAATGAAGGCAATAGAGAAATTTGATTGGAGGAAGGGATACAAGTTTAGTACCTACGCGACCTGGTGGATCAGACAGGCAATACTGAAGGCATTGACTAACAGGTCACGGACGGTAAGGGTTCCGGCTCACATGAAGGAATTAAGCCGAAAGATAGATAGAGTAGAGGAAGAGTATATTCAGGAGCACGGAACCGAACCCCCGATCGAGAAGGTTGCCGAAGATCTGGACGTGACGGTCGAAAAAGTCCGCAGGGCCAAAAAGGCGGCTCAAACGACGGTTTCATTGGACAAGCCGCTGGGTGAGGAATCCAGTGATAGTGGTGTTTTGGGAGATATCTTTGCTGACGACAACCTTCCAACTCCCGAGCAGGAGACGTTTGATTCTCTGTTAAAAGGCCGGCTTAAGGGCCTGTTGAATAAGGAATTGACGGATAGGGAAAAGCACATTCTGAAGTTACGTTACGGTCTCGAGGACTACAAAACGAGGACACTGGAAGAGGTAGGCGAGGTCTTTGACATAAGTCGGGAACGAGTGAGGCAGCTTCAGAATAGGGCCATTGAAAAACTACAGAGACCGGAAATCAAGGAAGAGCTCGGTAGATATAAGAAACTCAGTGAAGAAGAATAACCAAGTAAACCTGGTAATTGATAAGGACCCGGTTTAACTAAATATTAAGCCGGGTCTTTTTAATTTGGAGTGACTTCACCAACTCTAAATGACCAAAACTAAGATTGTTGCTACCTTTGGGCCAGCGACGGAAGATCCCTCCACTATTAAGAAAATAATGACCGAGGGTATTAGCTGCGCCAGGATAAATCTTTCGCACGGAACAAAAAGTAGCCACCGCGATTTGATTTCCAACCTCCAACGTATTAGGGAAGACCTTGAGGTACCTCTATCAATTATTGCCGATACTAAAGGCCCCGAAGTAAGGCTCAAGCCTGCCGGAGGAGGGGAGGTAGTTCTGAAAGAAGGGGAAGAAGTCCGATTGGTGACCGAAAGCGTAAACCAAGGAAGAACCTTCATTGTAGACTTTCCGAACATCGGGAGTTTGCTGTCGGAAGGCAATGTAGTAATTATTGGTGACGGGGACCTCTCTCTTAGTGTTGAATCCATTGAGGAAGGGGTAGTGGAGTGTAGAGCGTTGAGTTCCGGTAGCGTGTCGGGTAACACGAAGGTCACGGTTCCCGGTGTCAGCTTTCCTTTGCCTCCGATCACAGAAGAGGATAAAGAGGATATAAAATTCGCGGTCTCAGAGGGTGTTGATTGGCTTGCACTCTCGTTCGTGAAGGACGAAGGCGCGATTCATGAAGCAAGAGAGATAGTCGAAAAAACCAGCGCCGATGACATTCCGATTATTGCGAAAATAGAAACGGTAGAAGCAGTAGAAAATATTAACGCCATTGCCCGGGAAGCAGACGGTTTGATGGTTGCTCGAGGCGATTTAGCAATGGCGATAGGAATGGAGGAAGTTCCTTTCCTCCAGAAAAGATTAATTCGCCTGGCAAATAATCAGGCGATACCGGTTATTACGGCAACTCAGATGCTGGAAACCATGATGAATGCTCCCACGCCAACCCGGGCAGAGATAACTGATGTGGCGAATGCAGTTCTGGACGGAACTGACGCCTTAATGCTTTCGGGAGAAACCGCCATAGGATCTTATCCCATTAAAACCGTGAATACGATGAGAAAACTGGCCGAAAAGGCGGACGCGAATTTTTCGCCTGGGGATAACCTGGAAATCCTGCCCGACGGAAAAACCGACAGGACGGCTCCGGAAATTGGGAGAGCAGCTTGCTCCATGGCAGATAGGTTAGGGGCAAAAGCTATTATAACTTCAACGCGGTCCGGATATACTGGGAGGTTAGTTGCTCGATTCCGGCCCAGAGTGCCAATTATTGCGGTTACGCCTTCGGAGGATGTTTACCATCAGCTCGCCTTGGTTTGGGGGATAAAGCCTATACAGGTGGAGACCACTCGTGATACGGATCAAATGATAGAGAAATCTATTCGGTCGGTGAAAGAAGAAGGTTACCTGGAGGAAGGTGACCTGGTAGTTGTGACCGCCGGTGTGCCGTTTGCGGTTAAAGGTACCACCAATCTCATCAAGGTAGAGCAAGTGAGTTAATCACTCGGGGTCCGGCTGGTTGGGTTGTAAAAACTGGCATAGCCTTTGTGGAAATTCAGGTTAACCGACCCCAGAGGACCGTTTCTCTGTTTGCCGATGATTATTTCAGTCGGACTTATCGTAGAATCGCTCTTCTCATCTTCCTCGTCGTAGTAGTCTTCTCTATAGATGAAGGTTACAACGTCACTATCCTGCTCTATCGCTCCACTTTCCCTCAAATCCGAGAGGCGAGGACGTTTCTTCTCCCTCCGCTCCACTGAACGATTTAGCTGGGACAGCGCAAGTACCGGAATCCTGAGCTCCCTGGCTATGCCTTTTAGCGACCGTGATATATGGGCAATCTCTTGCTCTCTCGTATTCGCGTTTTGAGCCCCCTCAATAAGCTGGAGGTAATCGACCATGAGCATGTTAATGTCGTGTTCGGCTTTCATTCTTCTTGCTTTTGCCTTTACGTCCAGAATCGCGTTTCCCGGCATGTCATCGATAACTATCGTACTTTCCTGGAGTTTACCGGCCGCGGTTGCAATATCTCTCCATTTGCTGGAAGGGACGAACCCACCCCTTAACTGGTGGAGGTTCACTCTTCCCTCTCCGCAGAGCAGCCTTTCTAAAAGCTGCTCTTTCGTCATTTCCAGGGAGAAAAGGCCAACCCCTTGTCCTTCTTTCAGGGCAATATTTCTGACCAGAGACAGGGCAAAACTTGTTTTTCCGGTTCCCGGTCTTCCGGCTACAACTATAAGCTGACCGTCCTGGAATCCAGAAGTCATTTCGTCCAATTTGGGAAAGCCGGTAGACAGGCCGCTGATTGTCTGCTGGTTCGGGTCGTGGTGGAGCTCCTCTAGTTCGTCAAAGTGATCCCTGAGAAAGTCACTTAGCAGGTGGAAATCCTCTACGGTCTCCTGGCGGGAAATTTCAAATACGATTTCTTCGGCTCTATCCAGCACGTCTTTTAGTTCCTTGTTCGTTTCGTAACCTAGCTCGCTGATTCTTTTACCGCCGTTAATCAGCGCCCGCATAAGAGCTTTTTGTCTAAGGATTTCCGTGTAGTGTTCGAGATTTGCCGTAGTAACTACCTTGTCCAAAAGATCGGCTAGGTAACCGCGCCCCTGAATTTCCTCTAGCTGATCTTTTTCCTTGAGGCGATTGGTGACCGTGACGACATCGGCCGGATCGCCTTTATCGAAGAGTTCGAGTACCGCTCGGAATATCAGTCTATGTTCTTTCCAATAGAAGTAACTCGGCTGGACTTTTTCTACTACCTGGGGTACCACATCTTCGGGATCCATGAGGATTGACCCGAGAACTAACTGTTCCGCTTCTTTATTTTTTGGAATTGTTCGACTTTGAGGCATGGTATTGAATTAATTATATGTTAGGAATTTTTAATATTCCAGCTGGGGTAAATTCGAGGTAGGATAATCCGACCGCTAAATAGTTGACTTAACTCAATTCTTTCACCACCTCAATTCTTCGATAGGCGGCTCTTTCCAGAGCCGC
>JBDGQU010000203.1:0-7919 GCA_042218715.1 Bipolaricaulia bacterium
TTATCAAATAAGTCCTTCGGTTAACTCTACCCTGTTAATCTACCAGTCAAAACCGGGTAATTTGGGTCCTAATTATTTAGAGCTTTCCAACCCAAAGTTATTCTCCCGATTTGAAGTTTTTATGCAATGGACTGTCCGAAAAGAGTTGCAACACTTACCCGGTACTGATTAACCTATATTGCCTTGCCCAAGTCGGACCAGGCAGAAGGCAGGGAGATATCTGACACTTTAAGGAGAGATAGCATGAACCTGAATGACTTCGTTTCGGTCAAACAGCTCACAAAAGAGGACTTCTGGGAATTGATGGAGACTGCAAAGAACCTGAAACAGGACCTAAAATCTGGAAAGTCACACAAAGTTCTACCCGAAAAGACACTGGGGATGGTATTTCTCAAGCCCTCCCTCAGGACCAGAGTATCCTTCGAGGTTGGGATGACTCAGATGGGGGGACACGCGATATATCTTGGCCCCGACGATATCAAATTGGGAGAGCGAGAAACTACGGAAGATATAAGTTTGGTTCTTTCCCGATACGTGGACGGAATTATGGCTCGAGTGTTCGACCACGAAATAATTGAGGAACTGGCAGAACACGCGTCAATTCCCGTAGTAAACGGGTTGACCGACTTCCTTCATCCCTGTCAGGCGCTTGCCGACTTTTTCACCATTTACGAAAGCAAGAGAGAACTCCCCGGGTTGAAGCTAGCTTTCATCGGAGACGGTAACAACGTTGCTCATTCACTGATAAATGCGGCTGGGTTGGTCGGGGTAGATTTTGCTATTGCCTGTCCCCGGGGTTACGAACCGGACGAATCGGTAGTGAAAGAGGCTCGAAAGACTACGAAGGTGGAAATAAGCCACGATCCGCGAGAAGCGGCTAGCGGCGCCGACGTTATCTACACTGACGTCTGGGCGAGTATGGGAGAAGAAGACGTGGCCGACCGGAAGAAAGGGAGTTTCGACGGGTTCAGGGTGGACGAGGAACTCGTCAACCTGGCCGGTCCGGAGTCGATAGTCATGCACTGCCTTCCGGCCCACTACGACGAAGAAATAGCCAAATCCGTAGCCCACGGACCGAGTTCGGTTATTTTTAACCAGGCGGAAAACCGGATGCACGCTCAGAAAGCTCTACTTGCGTTATTGATGAATAAGTAATGGGGCTCAGAGAACTGTTTCACAGGTTACGAGGCAGAAATGAGTTTTATCAGATATACTCCAGCATCACCTATTCGACCCCGAAACGCTGCCTGGAATATCACGGGGAGATAGTGCCGGACAAAGAGGAGATTCCTTCCGTTCCCGGGTGTGACTTCGAGGTTCTGAATTTTTCGGTCGGAGAATTGTCGGATTATAGAGAGAAAAAGGCACGGATGGAAGAATTGGTCGAGCGGGAACTGGAGCGCCGCGAACTCTTCCGCCAAGGGAAGAAGAAATTGGAGGACGAGGACTACGACGAAGCGATCGAACAGTTTGAACGTTCGGTAAAACTGGACGTCTTTCTCCCCGAGATTGAAGAGTTGAATTCTGAGCCCGGGCTGAACTTTCCGTCGGAGGTTTCGGAGAAATTGAAAAAGGTGTTTGTCCTGGGTTACAGGGAGAAATTTGGGCAAAAGAGATATGAAAGGTTGCCTGAAAAGATGCGGGAAGACCGAAAGCAGGCGGGCCTGGAGAGGATCAGGGAACTATTTGGATGAAGTTTGGCAGTTGTCGAACGGATGGGGGACCTTATTTGTAAATGAATATTCTCCTGAAAAAGAGCGATAGGGTCGTCTTGCTGGTGGGCATATTTCTCGGCTGCGTTGCGTTAGCCCATCCGTATTTGAAGACTTTTTTGAGTTCTCGCCCGACTAAAGCCGGCTTGAGCCAGGTAAACGGCAAGCCCGTCAAATTGGAGAAAGTGAAAGTAAAGATCCCTAAATTCGTTAAAGTGGACAAAACGATCGATCTGAATACCGCCGGTAAAGATAAGCTAACCGAGCTTTCCGGAGTAGGCCCTGTTCTCTCGGAAAGGATAGTAGCCTATCGTGATGCACACGGGGACTTCACTTCACTTGAAGAACTCGAAAAAGTAAATGGAATAGGTCCGACTACGGTGGATCGGATAGGAAAACGGCTAAAGGTCGGGGATTCATCTTCCTAGCCTTTCCTTGTTGCCGTAAGGATTTCCATCTCGTCCGATAGGTCTTCTGCCCTGTCGGATATCTCCACTAGAGTCTCCATGTACTCCCTTAGCAGCATCTTTTCCGCGAGTTCCAGATCTTCCCTCTTGAATAGATCCTGGATGAAGTCCCGTTCCAGCTCGTCTATCTCCCCTTCCACTTCTTCTATCGCTTCCGTGTACTCCAGGACCTTACCGTTGCCCCCAAATAAAACTTCGAGACCTTCCTGAACTTTATCAACTATTTTTACCGACAGGTTAACTATTTCCTTTGTAACTGGTACGAGCTCTTTTGGTAGTTCTATTTCCTGAAGGAGGGTAAAATCCAGGGAGGCTTCAGCAGCGTTTGCAAGCTTATCGGTTCTTTCCACCATATCCAGCAGAGGCCTCCTTGATCGTGCCATGAGAGCACCGTTAAGTAGTTTCATTTCTATCTCGCGCCTTAGGTCGTCCGCGTCTCCTTCCAGGTTGTGCGTTTCGAAAGCGAGTTCGTTGGCTCTCTCTAGATCCCCCTCTTCTAACCAGAGGTCCATACCTTCCTTAAATTTTTCCAGGGTTTCTACCACTAAATCGACGTGTCCCTGAATCATTTCATTTATCTCGGACTCGTCTTTCCAGAGTCCATCAAATATTCCCATAATAAATACCACCCTGTTAATTCTATATATATTTTTTTATTTTTGCAAAAAGAGTCTGATAACCGGTACTTCTCTATTCTCCTCCCTCGACCGGAATAGGTTGATCCGGCTGAGGGTGCAGAGGGAGATAAATAATCAGCCAGGTTAGCGGTAGAGGGAGATAAATAATGAAATTAAGTCACCGTTGGTGAATTTCCACCTAGTTTCCGTATATGGTGAAAGAACTGAGTGGAGAAACTATGACCAACTCACCCGAGAAGTTGTCTAACGGTTTCACCTTCGTTACTTTTGTCTACTTCTTCGATAATTTTAATCAATTCTCGCTTGTAATCAAAAAAAGTCTGGCCGGTTTTATCCCTTTCTTCCTCGTCCAGGTCGACGGGAAACTCTCCTCGGACGGTTGCCGGACGGTCGGACAGTACGATTATCTTCTCCGAAAGGAATAGCCCCTCCTCAAGGTCGTGGGTGATGAAGAGAATAGTTCTATTTAGGTCGGATAACAGGTCGAGTAGCCACCGCTGGATCCTGTCCCGGGTCAGAGCGTCGAGAGATCCGAAGGGTTCGTCGAGAAAGAGCACCGGAGCGTCCGTCAGTATGGTTCGAAGTAGCGCCGCTCGCTGCCTCATTCCGCCGGAAAGCTGGTGAGGATAAGCCTCTTCAAATCCGGATAGACCGAAGTCCTCCAGGTTTTCCCTCACTCTTTTTCGTCGTTCTTTTTTTCCAACCCCTTTTAGCTCGAGCGGTAGTTCGATGTTCTCCATAACGTTCTTCCACGGGAACAGGAGGCCTTCCTGGGGAAGATAGCCTGAGGACCTATAACCTCTGTCTATTCGGCCGCTGTCAGGAGACAAAAGCTCCAGGACGATCTTGAAAAGCGTGGATTTACCGCAGCCGGAGGGGCCGAGAAACGTGACGAATCCGGAAGTATTTATCTCGAATTTTATCCCTTTAAGTACCTTTAACTCGCCGAAACTCTTGTGGAGGTTCTCGACGGCGAGCAACTCAGTTTTCCTGTTCCGGGAGGAATTCATTTGTAAAGGCCTCGCTCGCCTCGATTTTATTTTCTATCAATTCGTGATCGTACATCCAGTCCGTGAAATCCTGCCACGGTTCTTTTTTCTGAACCCCCCAGCGCTCAACGCCCGCCGAATACTTATCGGAGAGATACTTCTGGGACTTCACGACTAATTCTCGGTCCAGCTCAGAAGCTCCTTTTAAGAGTATTTCCGCCGCCTTTTCCGGGTGCTTTTCGGCGTACCTGTAGCCCCGGGAGACAGCTCTCAAGAAGTCTTCGACCAGTTGTGGGTTATCTTTTATGAGGGTTTCGCCGGTTATGAATATCGGAGTGTAGTAATCGAAGGTCTCCGAGAGTTCGGTCAACGGAATGTAATTATAGTCCAGTCCTTCTATGTCAGCGTGTATTCCCTCCCAGCCCCGAAATATCCAGAAGAAGTCGGCCATCTTCTGTCTCGCCGCAGTTACGAAGTCGGTCATCCCCAGGTTCACGAATTTAACTGAAGAGAAATCCGCCCCGGCTTTTTTCATTACGGATTTGATCAGTTGATTTTCCAGTTTCGTGCCCCAGCCTCCGTACCGGTGCCCTTCGAAGTCCTCGACCGAATCTATACCTCGGCCCTCGGGAGCGGCAAATCCTGAGGTATTGTGCTGAATTATCGCGGCAATCGATACTACCGGAACGCCGCGGCTGCGGGCCATGGTCACGTATTCCTGGGTATTTATCCCGAACTCCGTCTTGCCTGAAGCAGTCAGCTGAATCGAGGTCGTGGCTTTGGCCGGTTGAACGATCTTTACCTTCAGATTCTCGTCCGCGAAGTAGCCCCGCTTTTTGGCTACGTAAAGGCCCGTGTGGTTGGTATTTGGAGTCCAATCCAACGACACTTTTATTTGGTTCATTCCCCCGGCCAGAGGGGAGAACGCGGTAGCGGTTACCAGTACGAACCCGACAATTAATGTCGTTACCAGGTTAATTTGTCTCTTTTGAAACATGGTTGACCTCCTGTCTAGCCCAAGGAGTTAGATGGTTTGCCATGAAATCGACCAATTTGAAAAAGGAAAAACTTGCCAGCATAACCAGCACTATCGCCCCGAATAGCTTGTCCGTCCGGAACGACGTCAAGGCTCTCGTCATGTAGATTCCCATACCACGAACGCCACCCAGCCATTCCCCTATTACGGCGCCGAGTACGCTGTAGGTCGCGGCGACGCGGATTCCCGCGAAAATACCCGGAAGGGAAGCGGGAATTATAAGGTGTCTGTATCGCTGCCATCGGGAGGCATCCAGTGTTTCCATCAGATTCAGCATATCTTCGTCCACGTTCTGGAACCCTTCGTAGGCGTTAACGGCAATAGGAAAGAAGCAGACAAACGTGACTATAATTATCTTCGCGGTTATGCCCAGTCCGAACCAGATCAGGATCAACGGGGCGATGGCAATCAGGGGAATTGCCTGAGATAGCACCAGGTAGGGGTAAATGACCTCACCCGAGAACCTGTACCTGTGCATAAAGGCCGCAATTATTAAACCAACTACCGTGGCCAATCCCAGCCCGATAGTGGTTTCTATCATGGTAACGTAGAAATGCCCCGCGAGGACGGCCCGGTCCTGGATTACCGCCAGGATTATCTCTCGTGGTGTTGGCAGCAGATAACTCGGAATCTTTAGACTCCAGGCGATTAGCTGCCAGAGCCCGAGAAAACTGGCCACGCTGAAGAAGTTGATTGCGGCTTTGATCCTGCCGTTACTCACCCTAATAACCTCCTGAATTGGACGAGGTTAGTTCAAAATGTCGATGGGATACAGTTTCGAAGGGGAGGTGACAGGGTCGGGTGAGAGTAGTTCCTCCGCCGGTATTATCCGGTTCAGGTTCTAAGGGTCGAGGTATTACCTCCTCTCAGCCCGATAGTCGAGCTCCCCTTTTTGCAGTTTAAGACTAAATTAGTAAATGGAAGGTTTCAACCTAAGCCGGACAGTTCTCATCGGCCTTAGGTAACTTCTAATTCCGATAACCTCTTCCAGAACCTGTCCCTGACGGGGGTCTTCAGAACTTCTGTACCTTCGTTCGTTTCCAGGGATATATCTTCACTTCGCGTTATTTCACCAATCCTGGTCACGGGAAGTCCTTCTTTCCCGACCCTCCTGGAGAATTCCTCCTCCCGATCGGGCGAGATTAGCGCTATCCCCGAACCGATACTTGTTATCCTAAGGGGATCCAGATTCAACTGCCGGCATATCCGGGAGACTTCCCGGTCCACCTTCACCCTGTTTTTCCGAACTATCGCCCCATGATCCTTTTCCGCAAGCATCTCCTGTAATCCACCGAGCAAGCCTCCTTCGGCGACGTCGTGTAGCGCCGTTACTCCGGGTAAAGAAGCCAGAAAATCCAGATCTCCGGTTGGTTCCAGGTTGTCGAACTTCCGCTTTACGCTGGTAACTACCGAATTGGACGCCCCGCTTGATATCTTATTCGGATAGTAAAAACAAAAAATCGCCGCCGCTTCCAGTCCTATTCGGTTCAGTAGATAGATCTTATCTCCCGGAGACGGATTATTGGGGATTAACCTTTCTTTTTCGCCCAGACCGATCGCCGTTCCGGCTCCGACGGTGGGGAAGCTCGAACCTTCGTACCTTCCGGTGTGTCCTCCGATGATCGTAACGTTAATTCGGTTGGCTTCCTCCGTAAACCCGCGCCAGATTTTCTCGAAAGTCTCGTCGCTCGTTGTCGGGGGGAGGTTCCAGTTTACTACAAGATAGCCCGGAGATATTCCACTTACCGCGACGTCGGCCGTTATTACCTGGAGAGCTAGCCTCCCCGAACGCTTCCACCCTAACTGGGGGCTTATTGCCAGGGGGTCCGTGGAGACGATCAGGACTTTTTCGTTGTCCAGCTCTAAGGAATTGAAGTCCGATCCGAATCGGGGCCCGACTTCCGTTAGGTTCGTCTCCTTGAGGTGAGGAAAGACGTATTTTTCCAGCCTCTCCCGTCCGAATTTTCCCAGTGGAGGGCCCTCAGTGGACATAGCCTTCGTCCTCTAGTGGTGTTACTTCTCGACCCCGGACTATCTCCACTCCTTCTTCGGTTACAGTTCCTATTACCGTGGCTCCGATCTTTGCGAGTTCGAACTCGGTCTCGTTCGGTGCAGTGACCAGGAGTTCGAAATCCTCCCCCGTGAACAAGCCCAGATTTTCCTTTTCCTCGTGTGAGCTGGTGACGTCGTCCAGCGCCGGAGTATAAGGAATTTTGTCAGCCGTTACTCTAAACCCAGCGTCGTTTATCTCGGCGAGTTGATGAAGGGACCGGGCTAGACCGTCACTTATATCCATCATGGAGCTTGCCAGAGAGGCCAGTTTTCTTCCCTGGTTAATCCTCGGCTCAAACCGGAATAGCTCGTTTGCCCTTTTCGGTTTGTCTTCCTCGAAGAGCTCGATTGCCGCGGCCGTTCTACCCAGGTCTCCCGTTACGGCGACCAGGTCTCCGGGCGTCGCTCCCGTTCGAGTAACCGGATTATCTGCCTCTCCGAGAACCGTAGTCACCACTGTAAGTTCCTTGTGCCTGTCAAGATCGCCGCCGACTATCCCGGCCCCGAAATTCTCGGAGACGGCTTCCGCTCCCTCGACAAATTCCTCCAGGTCGTCCTTATCGAATTTGGAGTTTCCGTAGGCAATTACGAGAGCGTTAGGCTCCCCTCCCATTGCGGCGACGTCGGATAGGCTTACGGCAGCTGTGCGCCAGCCTATGGTGTAGTTGGTTATACCTTCGGGGAAATCGGCGGACCTGTGGAGCATATCCGTCGTTAGTAGCAGGTTTGTCCCCTCCCGCTCCAGTACGTAGCAGTCGTCCCCTACGGGCATCCTGTTTGCCAGGAATTTAAGCGCTTCTTTTTCGTCCATTTTTTGAGCCACCTTATTTTTCTCGTTCTCGAATAGTATATCTGTCTCTTTGGATAAAAGTGTAGTTCATCTGGTGCCGTTTTCCCACACCACGTACTGTTTAAAGTTGTTTTCAGAAATATTTCTTCAAAGTAAGGGTTACGAGCCGGAAATTTCTCGGTCGGTCAGCCTTGAGTAAGTATCGATTCCCCAACCAACCGCCCGAGCATGGGAG
>JBDGQU010000204.1:0-21278 GCA_042218715.1 Bipolaricaulia bacterium
CTCAATTGAGTGCTGGACTCAAAACAGCCGATTCACCCCCAGGGGGTGCCCTGGGGCACTCTCGGCTAATTTTGGTAGAGAGGATTGGGCTAGAAATGTTTATCAAACGGAGTTGAGTCCGATTGTTGTTAAAACCGCCCCCGGCAGATAAAGGAGTGGGCTATAATGCCAGCTAGGTTGAAATACTTGATCTTCAGAACTTTTCAAGCCCTGGTTACTCTGGCTATAGTAATTCTCATTATGTCCGCCCTGTTTAACGGGATGTCACAGCAGCAGCTACAGACGAGGATAAAAAATACCATAAGGGGGAGGATCCAGAATAGCCCCGAACTACAGCAGCTCTCCTCGGAAGATCTAAAGGAATGGCGAGAGAACGAAATCGCGAGACTCAGGGAGAGGTGGGGGCTGAACGACCCGGTATGGAAGAGAATTTTAACTAATGCCTGGGATACAATGAAGCTGGATTTTGGTCGATCTTTTATGATGACCGGACCCGGCGGAACCAGGAAGGTTATGGATATAATCATGTCCAGATTGCCAAGGACCATACTTCTGTTTACTACCGCAGCCTTCATCTACGTTTTGCTGGGACTGGTGGTAGGGTTGAAGGCAGCCCAGGTTGCCGGGGGGAAGCTGGATAAGTTCCTCTCGATTTTTGGTATGACTTCCTCCAGTATGCCCATGTGGTGGCTCGGAATGCTGGCAATTCTTCTTTTTGCTTTTAAATTAAACTGGTTCCCTTCTACAGCAATGCCTTTCCCTCAGACGACGGGGTTGGATTACTATCTTGGTGTGCTTTATCGTATGGCTCTCCCGTTGGGGACTATCGTTTTTAACCTTTTCGGAGCCAGGGCCTGGGCTACCAGAAATATCGTGACCGATATTTTACAGGAGGATTACATAATGGCGGCCCGGGCGAAGGGTGTTCCAGAGAGGAAGGTAATCTACGGCCATACTCTGAGGTCGGCCGCGCCCCCCGTTGTTACGTCAGCTCTACTCGCTTTACTGATGTCGATTGGTGGAGCAATGATTACGGAGGTAATATTTAACTGGCCGGGAATTGGGCTGCTTCTGAGGGTCTCGATACTACAAAATGACGTGCCTATAGTCCTGGGTGTAATGTTTATAACCTCGTTCATGTATATATTTGGTTATCTGGTAGCGGATCTTCTATACGGTTTACTCGATCCTAGAGTGGAGGTCGGGACTTCTAAGTCCATGAGATAGGTGATAAAATGCTGCGGAAGGCCTTTAACGATTTTTTAAGGAATTTCCTGAGGGTTTTTGGCGAGTTCAAAGGACAGACGACGGGGTTAGTAGGGCTGGGAATAATTATTGTCATGATGGTCCTGGCGCTCCTCGCTCCTACGTTGGCCCCGGATACGAATGACCAGTGGGATAACGTAAGTCGTTGGATGGATCTTCCGAACGGTGCTCCTCCTGCGTGGATGAACTACATTTCGGGAACGGAGAAAGCGACTCAACACGTGGAAAATAACCCCGACGCTCGCTCGAGCCAATCCGTAATTACCAAGTTGATCTATAGGTATACATACGACAAAGATTTGCCCCCCAGAGACGTGGTGTTTTATCTGGAGGGAGAATATCAGGGAAGTCAACCGACTCTGATTGCCAGCTTAATAAGACCGGACGGAAGGAAAATTCAGCTAGTTAATCAGTCTATAAAAGGTGAGAAAACTGACGGAACTTCCAGGTTCAGGACCCGGGTAACGCTATTTGGCGGTTCTCAACAGAGGACCAAGGTCCACCGATTCGCTCAGCAGTTTGAAGAGGGCGACGTTCCAGCACCGAGCAAGATGGATTTAACAAAGACGGCTTTCGCCAGAGCCGAAGACGGTATATTAACCAATGCGACCCCTTTGAACGGTGAATATAAGCTAGAAGTCATGCTCGTAGGGCAAAATACGAAAGTAGAAAGCTCGAAAGCGATATTCAAGGGCAGGGTCTACGGTCTGATGGGGACCGACGGAAGTGGGCACGATATAGCCAGGGGTTGGATCTGGGGCGCGAGATACGGGCTGATACTTGGTCTTGCGGTAGCGGCAGGAACCGTGTTAATAGCTTTGATATTTGGTATGACGAGTGCCTATTACGGGGGCTGGGTTGATGAGTTGATGCAGAGGTTGAACGAGATAGTAATGGGGATACCTACCTTGCCGATCCTGGTAATAATAGCGGTTACCCTGGGGCAGAGGATATGGTACGTCATTATCGTGATGATGTTGCTCTACTGGAGAGGAATTGCAAAGACTATCAGAGCGAGGGGGCTACAAATAAGACAAAATACTTACGTGGAGGCCGGCGAGGCTCTGGGTGCTAGCGGGAGTCGAATAATTAGAGGTCATATGATACCGCAAATGTTGCCCTACGCTTTTGCAGAGGCGGCTCTGATGATACCGGTTGCAATTATCGCGGCGGCAGGTTTACACGTCTTAGGACTGGGGGATCCAAATATTGTTACCTGGGGAACCATGTTGAGTGCTGCTAACAGTGCGGGAGCGACGATCCGAGGTATGTGGTGGTGGGTTCTGTTGCCAGGTCTGGGTATCACCCTTCTCGGCTTTGGATTCATATCGGCCGGGATGGCAGTTGAGCGGGTAGTGAACCCCAAGATGAAACAGGAATGAGTTTAGGGGAGGAAAGATGACCGATCCTGTGCTGGAAGTGAATAACTTGACCACTCATTATTTCACCGATAAGGGGGAAGTTCAGGCACTGGACGACGCGAACTTCAAACTTGCCAAAGGACAGTCCATGGGGGTCGCCGGTGAGAGCGGTTGCGGAAAAAGCACTATGGCTTTTTCCCTGATTAATCAAGTGCAACCGCCCGGGAGGATAGTGAACGGCGAAGTATTGATAGATGGGATAGATGCAGTTCAGCTCTCGGAAAATCAAATTAGGAAGAAAGTCAGGTGGAAGCGGATTTCTATGGTTTTTCAGGGGGCAATGGATATCCTTACCCCCGTTTACACGGTTGGTCATCAGATGAAAGAGCCTCTGTATTACCATAAGGGTATAGAAGGGGCGGAGGCCAGAGAAAAGTGTGAGGGATACTTAGGCTCCGTGGGCCTGGACTCGGAAATCTTTACGAGATATCCCCATGAATTAAGTGGCGGTCAAAAGCAAAGGGTAATTATTGCCACTTCCCTTTTACTGGAACCGAATGTTTTAATAGCTGATGAACCCACTACTTCTCTTGACGTAGTAGTGGAAGCGCAGATCATGAATTTATTGAAGCGGTTGAAGAAGGAACTGGGTATTTCGATGATATTTATTACCCACGATCTTAGCATACTATCAGAAGTTTCAAATAACCTGTCAATAATGTACGCGGGAAAATTCGCCGAACTTGGTAACGCAAAAAGGATATACGAGAACCCGAAGCACCCTTATACCGAGAAGCTCCTTGCTTCGATACCCAGGCTCCACAAGGACGTGGAAAGGCTGGAGAGGATCCCGGGAGCTCCTCCCAACCTGGTTGATCCTCCTTCTGGTTGCAGATTTCATCCGAGATGCACTTACGCAAGGAAGCAATGTAAAGAAGTGGTCCCGGAAATACGAGAGCTAGAAGGAAGAAAGGTCGCCTGTCACTTTGCGGAAGAGGTACCGGGAGGGGGGAGTTAGGATGGATACCGTTCTGGAAGCCCGTAATCTCAAGAAGTACTACAAAATGAGACAGTCGTTTCTCAATAGAATAATTGGCGGGGAGCAGAAAAAGGTGAAAGCGGTAGACGAGGTGAATTTCAAGATACCGAGGAAAAACGCCATGGCCGTTGTGGGAGAATCCGGATGCGGCAAAACCACTCTGGGCAAGGTGGTAATGCGTCTTCTTGACGCTACTTCGGGACAGCTAATTATGGAAGGAAAGGACGTTACCGGGATTAGCAAGTCCGGTGAACTAAAGGCTTACAGGCGGACAACACAGATGATCTTTCAGGATCCTTTTTCCTCGATGGACCCGAGATTTACCGCATTTAATACGCTGGAAGAGCCAATGGATATCCACGGTATAGGAGACAGTTACGAGGAAAGAAAAGAGATAGTAATGAATGCACTTGAAGAGGTCCAGTTGACTCCGGCGGAAGAATTTATCGATCGGTATCCCCATATGCTCTCGGGAGGTCAAAAGCAGCGAGTGGCGATAGCACGGGCCCTGATTTTGAACCCCGATTTCATAGTGGCGGACGAACCGACCTCCATGTTGGACGTTTCCGTCAGGGCGGAACTACTTAATCTGATGAAGGATTTGATGAAGGAAGAGAACCTGACTTATCTCTACATCACCCACGACATATCAACTTCCCGGTTCTTCTCCAACTCAATATCTATCATGTACCTTGGAAAATTTGTGGAAAAAGGGGACGTGAAGACCGTGCTGGACAATCCCATCCATCCGTACACTCAGGCCTTGTTGAAAGCGGTTCCGGAACCCAAACCGGAGATGGTAGAGGTTATAAAAGAGTTGCCGATAAAAGGAGAAGTACCGGATGCGGTAAATATTCCCTCCGGTTGCAGGTTTCATCCAAGGTGTCCCTACTCGCAGGAAATATGTGAAACGGACGAACCTGAGCTCAGGGAAGTAATGGATAGAGAAGTTTCCTGTCACTTTGCCGGCGAGGTCCCCTAACTTCCCGAAAAACCCAAAATCCCGGCAACCAGGTAAGAGGTAGAGGGCAGACGATAGAATTAAGCCACCGCTGGTGAATTTCTGTCTGGTTTTCATATAATGGTGAAATAACCCGTCTATAAAACTTAAACCAAGGAGCTGAAGTTGAATTACGAAGCCCCGGGTGTATTTGAAGTATTAACCGGCAATAAGAAGATTCTTACCGGAATCCTTCTACTTGTTATAGGGTTGGTGCTTGCCTTTTCGGCAGTTTATCGGAGGACTGATACTTATTCTCGGCAAGGGATTCTGGAGTCGGGTTCGTCGTTAGCGCTGAAAAACACCCGGTCCGATAGCCAGAGAAAGTTGACCCTTATTCGCTCCGATAATCCGGAACTTTCCGAAACCATAAAGGTTGTTTTCTTAAATGACGATCGAACCGAGGTTAGGTCCGAACTCGTTGGACCTGCTGAGGTTTTAAATCTTCAACTCGGTTCCGAAGTAAAATACGTAAAGCAAGCTACTGACGGAGCTAAAGTAAAATACAGATATTCTTTTAGCTATACTTATCAGCCCTTCCGGTTGCTAGCGATTCCAGCGGCTTTGCTTACGGTTATAGGGGTCGTTGCCGTCTATAGAGGGTTTAATCAGTTCATGAAGAAATTTGCAGAGAGAAAGATAGAAGAAGATGAACCGGAAGCCGAGGTCGAGGAACAGGGAGTCAATTTCATGGGAATTGAGGACCAAAAGGAGGAAGACCAGAAATAAAGTGAAAGTTTATTTCAGCCACCCAACAGTGACATTTCGAACTCAAACCGAGAGCACCTGTGTGGAGTTGATTAAAAGAGCTTTAGATCCTGACGAAATAATCAACCCGTCGGACTACGGTTTAAAAGACGACCTCAAACCAATTATCCGCGAATCGGACGTGGTGCTCGGACTCGCCGTGGCAAACAAGTATACTTTTCTCGTCTGGAACGAAATGAAGGAAGGGAAATCACACGGCGCACAATTATATACGATAAGAGCGAAAAACAAGGAAGAGATTGGGAGAATAGAAGAGGGGATGCCGGAAGGAATAGCGAGACTCTCCCGTGAGGAATCCGATAAGTTCACGAGTGACTTAATTGAGGAAAATAGGGAATCGTTCCTGAGTGCTCTGTTTGGTAACTGGGGTAGTAGGTTCTAATGAGAAATAAATGTTGGACACTACCGAAAATATCTTTTTCCTATTTCCCTTAAAATTTCCCGAGAAAATCTAGAACCAGTCTGAGCCCGGACTTTCTCCTCGTCACCCGATTTGAACAGGAAGGACCCGGCTAGCAAGTTTCGCCCGTCGGTACGAGCTTCATCGTCTGCTCGGGGAGAAAATACGCCATCTATATCATTTTCGACCAGCGACTCGTGCGTTCTATCTTCTTCGGTCTCCGAACCGGTGCGAAACTCTACAAGAACTTGATTTTCCTCCTTTAACCTTCCCAGTTTTCTTGCCAGATCAGGTGTTACCTGGATTCCAAGATCAAGTCTTTTCGTCTTTTCTCCTCCAAAAATTCCTGGGTTTAGTTCCGGGTGCCAGTCCGAGGCAGAACCCGCCATTAGAATCAAGTCGTAGTTGGGGAGTTCCTCCGTGAGTAATTCGTCTAATTCGTCAACTGATCTCGTCCATACGACTCCCACTCCGGTAGGGGGAATTTGCTCAGTCGGTCCGCTTACCAGCGTGACTTCTCCGCCCATTTGTCGGGACTGCCGGCTTAAGCTGTAGCCTAAAGAACTATTTATAGTTCCCTCGATATTGGTGGTTAGATTAAGTAAATCCCTCGTAGGGGCCGCAGTAACGAGTATCTTCTTGTCCTCCAGTAATTGATCTTCCTGAAGTACCTCCCGTAACTTCGAAATTATTTTACTTATAACTATGGTTAGCGGTAAATCCTCGTCCGTAGTTTTTCTCAGACCCCACGGCTTAGGCTCAACTACGTGGAAACCGTTCTCCTTTATTTTTTGCAGGTGAGTCCGAACAGTTTCACTGGAATATAGATCGGAATTCATGGAAGGAGCCAGCACGATCGGGCTATCGGAGCTAGAGACGAGTTTAGTTAAGAGACCTTTCCCCAGCCCTGAAGCCAATTTTCCGATAAAACTAAAGGAAGCGGGGGCTATCACGGTCAAATCTGTTTTAGCCGTTATTCTAGATATATCGGGCTGATCGTTCCCCGAATTTGGAGTTTCTACAATTACATCTTCCCCGGAGACCTGCTTAAACGTGCGAGCCGTTACGTATTTTTTGGCCTCGTTGCTAATAGCTACCCTGACTTTAGCTCCCTGTTGGCTCATCCGTTCCGCGAGATTTACGCTTTTATAGGCAGTACTTACCCCGCAGACGCCGAGACCAATAACTCTATCTTTTAGGAGGTTCATATTCTTCATGGAAATCCTTTATAAAGTAACCCGATGGGCCCAATAAGTCAAACTGAACAGGAAGGAGGGTTAAAAGTTACGAAATTGGACGAAAATGGTCTGGATTTTTTATAATGGAGTGGTTATAATGTCGATAAGGAAGATTTGAGGCAAAGTTAAAAGAAATATACCCACCACGGGTCCGCCTGGGCACAAAGCGGTATGGTGTTTTGCTGCGCTGGTTTAGCCTCCTTCCGCGCAGTTTTTTCGCCATACCATAACCTTAATATGAAGTCCTGGGCGGATCCTACTTTTACCGATAAACCCCTTGATGTTTTGCAATATTCCTTTTCAAGGTGATAATTTTTGGTTATTATATTTTGAATAGTTAGCCAGAATTACCTTCTTATCCAAAATCAAGCCGGGGGGAAAATGAAAAATATTGTCAAAAAAACGAAAGTCGGTGACGGTGTGTGGGAATACGAAATCGAAGCTCCATTGATCGCCGAGGCCAGCAAACCGGGACAATTCGTAATTCTACGGTTACACGAAAAGGGAGAGAGAATTCCGCTTACAATAGCCGATGCCGACCTAGAGAGGGGTACCATAACGATAGTGGTTCAATCCGCTGGGAAATCAACGATGGAATTGAACCAGTCCTATTCGGAGGGGGAGAAAATTCACGATCTTGCCGGTCCATTAGGCAATCCATCGGAAATAGAAAATTACGGGAAAGTAGTTGTGATTGGTGGTGGAGTTGGGATAGCTTTGATCTATCCAATAGCGAAAGCTCTTCGTGAAGCGAACAATCACGTAATCTCTATCATCGGAGCCAAATCGGCGGAAAAGCTTTTCTATAAGGACAAAATTGGCCAGGTTAGTGACGAGGTTATAGTGACGACTGACGACGGGTCGGCGGGCCAGAAAGGGTTTACGAGCGATGCATTTAGAGACGTTCTGGAGGCTGAAAAGATAGATAAATCGTGGGCCATAGGGCCCGTATTGATGATGAAAGCCTGCGAGGAAGTTGCCGAAAACTTCGATACAGAGCTGATAGTAAGCCTCAATACCATAATGGTAGACGGGACGGGGATGTGTGGTGGCTGTCGGGTCGAAGTAAACGGAGAAGCTAAATTTGCCTGCGTGGACGGCCCGGAGTTTGATGGGTCCTCCGTAGATTTCGAAGTGCTTGCGCAGCGGACTAAGACTTACGAAGAGGAAGAGGAATGTGCCCTGGAGGAATACATGGAGGGGGAGGAATAATGAGCGTAAGAGAAGAAGCGGTTTCTATGCCCCAGCAGGACCCAAGTGAAAGGATTGAGAATTTCGACGAAGTACCTCTGGGTTACGATAGAGAAGACGCATTAAACGAGGCGGAAAGATGTCTCCAGTGTGACCCAGCTCCCTGTATAGAGGGCTGTCCAGTAGAGATAGATATTCCAACCTTTATAGACCAGATAAAAGAGGGGAACTTCCAGGAAGCGATAGATACGATTAAGGAATCAAATAACCTCCCGGCGGTCTGTGGTAGAGTCTGCCCCCAGGAAGAGCAGTGCCAGGAGGTTTGTACTCTGGGTAATAAATTCGAACCCGTTTCAATAGGACGATTGGAAAGGTTTGCTGCCGATTGGGAGCGGGAGCACGGATCAGTTGATACGTCAGTAGAGAAATCACGAGAAGGAAAGATAGCAATTGTCGGTTCCGGACCCGCCGGACTTACCGCCGCTTCGGATTTGAGAAAGCTGGGGTACGAAGTTACAGTATTTGAGCAATTTCATCAGCCCGGAGGAGTACTTGTTTACGGTATCCCAGAATTTCGACTTCCGAACGAAGTTGTCAATCGGGAAGTAAACAACCTCAAGGATTTGGGGGTTAGGATAGAAACCAACACTGTGGTTGGCCGACTCTTTACCGTAGACGATCTGCTCGAAGGGAACCGTGTGGACAAATACGAGGCTGTATTTCTGGGGACAGGAGCAGGGTTACCTTACTTCCTGGATTTGCCGGGAGAGAACCTTAACGGGATTTATTCCGCCAACGAGTTTCTGACCAGAGTCAACCTGATGAAGGCTTTTAAATTCCCGGAATACGATACCCCGGTAAAGGTGGGGGAACGGGTGGCGACTATTGGTGGTGGTAACGTAGCGATGGATTCGGCAAGAACGGCCTTGCGGCTGGGTGCTGAAAATTCGATGGTTATTTATCGCAGATCCGAGGACGAAATGCCCGCCCGAGACGAAGAAATTCACCACGCCCGAGAAGAAGGGATCGATTTTCGTCTTCTTCGGAACCCGACCAGATTTAAGGGGGATAACGGAAGAGTCAATAAGGTCGAATGCGTGGAAATGGAGCTGGGCGAACCGGACGAATCCGGAAGACCCAAACCCATACCGAAAGAGGGATCGGAATTCGATATACCCGTCGATAACGTCATTATAGCGATAGGAAATTCTCCTCACCCCTTAGTCCCGAGGACGACAGAGGGACTAGAAACTAGTGACTGGGGTACGATTAAGGCCGATAAGCAGGGACGGACTACTAGAGAAGGGGTCTGGGCCGGAGGCGACATAGTTACCGGAGCGGCAACGGTCATAAAAGCAATGGGGGCGGGCAAAACTGCTGCTGCTGATATTCACAGGTGGTTAAGGGATGGAAACGGGTGGAAGTAGTCTAAGAGGATAACCCCGCCACTCGGCGGGGTTATTTCTTCTCTAGGTCAGGAAAAATAACCCTGCTAGCGTCTTGCCGTCTATAATCTTACCTTCCATTGCCATATTAATTAGCTCTTCGGCCGTAAAGGTTTCCGCGTATAGGTTTTCGTCCTCCGGGGCCTTGATTTCTTCCGATTGAGCTATTTTCTCCAACCCGGTTGCCCTATAGAGGGTAAGCACCTCGTCCGAATAACCCGGAGAAGTGAAAAGATCGACTTTTTTCTTCAGGTTTGTCGGTCTATAACTCGTTTCCTCGATCAATTCACGTCGGGCACACTCCCTGGCGGTTTCTTCTTTCTCCCGGGTTCCCGCCGGTAGCTCCCAGACAGTTCGCCCTGCTGGTTCTCTGTACTGGTTCACGAGAATTATTTCCTTACCGCTCTCTTTCATCATAACCGGTAGAATGACTACTCCGCCTGGATGGTGGACTACTTCTCTCTTTCCCGTTGAACCGTCGTTTCTCCTTACGGTATTTACCGTCACTTTCAGCAGGTCGCCCGAGAAAACCTCCGTTTCTTCCAGCGTTTCTTCGGTTAGGTTTTCGGCCTTGTTCTGGGTCATGGAGTTCAGGTGTTTACAGTTTTAGCTTCTCGTTTAACTGCTTTGTAGCCCTCTTCCAGGGCCTTTTCGTTAATCTCCACGAATTTCTCTTTTTTGGATTCTTCCAGGGTGAGCTTCATCCCTTTTTTTAGTGTGGCTAGCGATAATTTGTCGCTGGCTCTTGACCAACCTCCGAGAGCTACCATGTTTAAGACTTTTTGGCTTCCTAGTTCCCTGGCAATATCGTTAACCGGTAGTGGGATTAGCTTATGTGAACCGCTGGAAGGAAATTCTTCGATTAACGAACTGTTCAAAATTACAATGCCGTCCTCCTCGACGCTCGGTCCAAATTTTTCCAGGGACGGTTTGTTAAATGCGATTAAAGAGGAAGGCTCTTTTACAATTGGTGAACCGATTATTTCCGATGAAATAATTGCCGTACAGTTTGCAGTACCCCCGCGCATCTCAGGCCCGTAAGAGGGAAGCCAGGTTACCTCCAGCCCCTCTTCCATCCCCGATCTGGCAATTATTTTACCGGTTAGTATGACCCCTTGGCCGCCAAAGCCAGATACTACTGTCGAATATTGGTCCATGATAACCTCCTCAACTCCTCTCGATTATATCTCCAAGAGGATAGACGTCTTCTACTTCTTCTTTTATCCTTTCATTCGCTTCTACAGGATCCATTCCCCAATTAATAGGACAGGCCGAGAGAAATTCCACTAAAGAATATCCCTTGTCCTCCATCTGGAACCTGAAGGCCTTTTTTATGGCAGCTTTTGCTTCCTCTATTCTCTTCGCGTCGTATACAGCTTGCCGGGTAATGTAGGTCGGTCCGTCCAGGGCCGCCAGCATCTCGGACATTTTTATCGGGTAACCGAATTCCTCTGCCGACTTTCCGTGGGGAGATGTAGTGGTCTTCTGCCCTACTAACGTAGTCGGAGCCATCTCGCCTCCGGTCATCCCGTAAAGAGTGTTATTTATGAAAAAGGTCGTTATATTTTCGCCTCTGTTGGCCGCGTGGGTGGAATTGTTAGTGCCGATTGAAGCGAAGTCCCCGTCTCCCTGGTAAGCAAACACGGTAAGGTCGGGCCTCGCTCGTTTTGCTCCAGTAGCGACAGCGGAGACCCGGCCGTGGGCCGGCTGAATGACGTCTATGTCGAACCATTTGTATAGAAATACAGAACACCCGACCGGAGCCGTTCCCACCGTACTATCCTGGATTCCCAATTCGTCAATCGCTTCCGCAATCAATCTGTTAATTACACCGTGATGACAGCCCGGGCAGTAACTAAACTGTTGATCGTTTAGACTCTCGGGCCTATCGAAAACTTTTTTCATTTCTTTCGTGTTCTCGGCTACCGCTTCTTCAGACATACTTCTTTACCTCCTCCAGGATTCTGCCGGGATCGGGCACTACTCCACCCTGCTCTCCGTAAAAGGGTGTATTTATCTCCGAATTAACCGATAGTCTGACGTCTTCGACCATCTGGCCGGCGTTCATCTCCACCGTAAGAACCGTATCGACTTTCTTGCTTAGTTCGGCGAGCCTATCCCCCGGAAAGGGCCAGAGAGTGATCGGGCGGAATATCCCTAAGTTAATTCCCTGCTCCTCGGCCAGTCGTCTCGTCGTTCTGGATATTCTGGCTACGGTTCCAAATGCAACCAGGAGTACGTCAGGATCGTCCACACCGATCTCTTCGTATCTCGTTTCTGCCTTTTTGATGTTTTCGTATTTCCCCTGAAGATCCCGGTTAATTGATTTGAGTGCCTCCGCACCCATGGCGAAACTCCTGATGGTATTAGAGTCACGGCCGTCCGTGCCCGTAGTGGCCCATGGTTTGGGCGGATGGTCGGAAGTATCGACAGGGGACGGCAACTCTACCGGCTCCATCATCTGACCTATCATTCCGTCAGCGAGGAGGATAACCGGGTTTCTGTACTCGTCGGCCAGGTTGAATGCTTCAAATGTGAGCTCTGCTGCTTCAGGAACCGTAGACGGGGCGAGTACTATCAGTCGGTAATCCCCGTGTCCCCCTCCTTTTGTAGCCTGGAAGTAATCTGCCTGAGCCGGTTGAATATTTCCCAGTCCCGGCCCGCCTCTCATTATATTCACTATAACTGCGGGAAGCTCGGACCCCGCAAGGTAAGAAATTCCCTCCTGCTTTAAACTTATTCCCGGGCTGCTGGAGGAAGTCATGGCCCTTTCTCCCGTGGAAGCCGCGCCGTAGACCATGCTTATAGCCCCAATTTCGCTCTCAGCCTGGAGAAAAGTTCCGTTTTCTTTTTCCGGCATGTGTTCGGCCATCCACTGTAGTAGTTCTGCCTGGGGAGTAATCGGATAAGCAAAATAATTCCTGCATCCAGCTCTAATTGCCGCTTCTGCTATGGCTTCGTTGCCCCGCATTAGCTTCTGTTCGCTCATCAGACCCCCTCCTTCTGACTCCGGTAAACCGTAAGTGCTACGTCGGGGCAGACCTTACCACAAATACCACAGCCAATACAGCTCTCGGGATCTTCTACCACGACGTAATTGTACCCGCTGGAGTTAAAATCGTCGGAGAACGATAGAACGTCGTGAGGACATGCCTCTATGCATAACCCACACCCCTTGCATCGGTTAACATCTATTTCGACTTTACCCCTCGGCATAATACCCCTCCTTGGAACAAACTAGCGCTAGATTTCCCAGAAATCCTCGTTTAGCCTTTCCTTACGATTTTGTTTTATCTCTTCAAAAGTATTTTCTATTTCTTTTAACCATTCCCGAAATTCCTCGGCCACCTTGGGCTCCGGCGATTTATCACCTCCGGTGTTCTTTTCGGTAGTCACGTTGTTAAGGTATTTATCCGGTTTCTGTTCGAATTTATCCTTAGTAAAAAGTTTTGTTATGGTTAGTTTTAATGACCCGTCTTCGGACTTTTCGTTCACTACGACCTTCACTTCTGAACCTTCTTCCAGGTTGGAGGGCTCTACACCGTTGGTTAAATTATCTTTGGGAGCAACCCCGGTTATATCGTTGCAAAGAGCCACTTTATATCCTTGTTCGCTAACTCCTTCTACTACTCCCGACACTTTTTCTCCTTCTCTTATATCCATAATATCACCGTCGAATTTCAAGGATAAGAATATTATTACAGTCTGCTAATAGATTATACTTCGCCAGGTAGATGAGTTCAAAAACCTGATTCTTACGGGAATACAGGCGGTTCCAGTACCGGATTACGATATCCGGACCGGGGAGGTGTTATGTAGAGATTTGTTGTGTTTATTTCCTATATAGTTTTATAAGCGGCAGAAGAAATCGGAATTAACTGGAAAATGTAACTTTGTTCAAAGTATAGGAAGGGCAAGCGAGGAGATTCAGCTGCTATTATACCAAACAAATAAATCGGGTTACCCATGCCTGGCCGAGACTCTCGATGAAGGACCATCCGCGTAGCTGGTTAATAGTATCTCTTATCTATTTCGTAAATGGGTGATTGTTGCTTAACTTCTACACCAGCATTATGTTCATAAGGCTTTTGCTCACCGTTCGACAAAACCGCAGGCGATTTCCCCGGCGTGGAAATCGCTGCTTCCGATCTCGGCCTCGCTCCCCACCCTTTCTTCAATTGTACTAGAACGCAATAAGGGCTCCGGGCCGAGAAAATTCCAGCGACGCGGCGCATATGTCTGACCGAGCCTGGAATTACCTGAGGCTTGCATCAGGTAATTCCAGGAGAGGGATATTACCATGACCGAATGAGGTTAAATCTTTATGCATCATGATCACTCTCAAAAAGAACCACTCTCGTAAAGGCACCAGTTTGAGCACGCGAGTCGGAAATTTCTCGGTCCGGGAAGCCCGGAGGTCGAAAAATAGAACCAACGAAAGGGTGGAACCGTGCCCGCTCGGCCTCCGATAGGATTTTCCTGAACGGTCAGCAAAAGCCTCCTGGTTAGATTAGACTTCTGGTGCGCTTTGTTGTGGAGAATGCATATGTCTAGCAACCATGGGGACGAACCTGGATTCTCCTCACAAACACCAAAAATTTAGGCTCATTTAGGACGATAGAAGTAGCGACAGGCAGCAAAGAACGAGTTCTTAAATTGCTGAGATAATTTATTGGGTTGAATTTGTCCACCATGAGTTGTATCAATATTGAAAAGGTATGAAAGGAGTATAATGAAAATAGGGTTCGTAACGGGAGCCTATCTGCCAGCCCCTGGTGGGGTTACGACTTCCGTGGTTAATTTTTCCAAGCAGTTACGGAAACTGGGCCAGGAAGTTTTAGTTTTTTGCCCTGATTATCCGGAAGAGGAGACTACGGACGACGAACACGTATACAGAATCCCTTCCTATTACAGTCCGTTACTGAAGGACTTCAGATTGACTGACCCATTCCAGGCAGCAAGGGTATTCAGAAGAAAGTTTTCCAGTCTGGACGTAGTTCATATACACCTCCCGACGATTATGAGCCCTCCCGCTCGGTGGATAGCGGGTTTTTACGACGTGCCAATTTTTTTGACCTACCATACAAATTTGGAACTTTACATTAGACATTACGTCCCCGGAGTCCCCGAAAACGTAGCAAGAGCCGTGGCAAAATTTTACACTTCCAGGGAGACGGGAAATGGGGAAAAGGTCTTTGTCCCCTCGCCGGATATGAAGTCTTTGCTGCAGTCCTACGACCTTGAACCTCCCCTGGAGGTATTGCCTACGGGGATAGACCTGGAATCTTACGAGCGCCGGAACGAATCAGTGAGGACGCTAAGAGAGCAATTTGGAATTAAGGAAAATGAAAAGATTTTACTTTACGTCGGGAGGGTGGGGAGTGAAAAGAACGTTGGATTCCTGCTGGATGCCTTCAAGGAAATAGCCAGGAAGTTTTCACGGGTTCATTTCGTTATTGTCGGGGGTGGTAGGGGTCTGGGGAAGATATTGTCTCGGGTGAGTAAGATGGATGCTTCTCGGAAAATTCACTTTACGGGTTACGTTGAGCAAGAAGATATACTCGCTCAGTACTATAGAGAGGCAGATGTCTTTTTGTTTGCTTCTCTTACGGAGACCCAGGGGTTGGTTATTGCTGAAGCGCTGGCAGCAAAGACGCCGGTGGTAGCTCTTGATGCTCCCGGTGTGCGAGACGTAATAAAGTCGGACAAAGGAGGTTTTCTTGTTCCGGAGGACGTTGAAGCCTTTAGCGAAAAAGTTCTGGATTTACTTAAGGATTCTGGTTTATTGAGCCAAAAGAGTGAAGAGGCAAAAAAAGTTGCTCGAAAATTTTCAGCTGAAACAATGACCAGGAAATTATTCGAAAGTTACTTGGAAGTGCTGGGTGGGAAAGAATAAATCCCTAAAGAATAAATTAAGAGAGGGCCGATGTGGACCCTCTCTTAACCCTAATTTATTTAGACAAAAATATTTAAGTCTAAGAGCAATTTTTCTTCTCGTTTTTTGCTTCTTCTCTCATTCTTTGCGAAACGTTTTCCAGGTAATTTTCTCTGTAAATCTTTTTTATAGCTGAATAATTTCTAGCTGCGTTTCTGTCCTTGTTCATTTGATACACCTCCAATTAAGTTTAAACCATACCTCAGATGATTGGCTTCAGTTAAAAAGTTAATTAAGTGACTAATTATATGCCCCTACTTTATATATTCAAGGGCTAATATGTAAAAGTGGGCAAAGATGCATAAATGTGGTGAGAAATAATAGAAGTTTTTTATTCACCGGTCAGGAAATCGTCGTAAATCCTTTCGTACTCTTTACCTATTTTCTCCAGACTGTGTCTTTCTGCAGTGGATCTACCTGCCTGGACAAGCTTCTCTCTCAATTCCGAGTCTTCCATTGCTTTTCTAATCAGACGGACGAATTCTTCTTTTGTGGTTCCTTTCAAGCAGTTCTCGCCGTCTTGCATCCAGCCCCTGTATGCTGGAAGGTCCCTGGTCACAATCGGTAACCCCACCGCTGCAGCTTCCAGGAGGACTATACCCTCGTTTTCCTCCTTTGAGGGAAAGAAGAAAAGATCACCCGAGGAGAATGCGGCGCTTATATCCTCCACGTAACCTGTAAATTGAACGTTGTCGGGTGAGTGACGGATTGCTTGGTCCATCTTTTGGTCGAACATGAAAAGCCTATTCATCCTATGACCGTACCAGATAAATTGAAACTGGGGTAAAGCTTTAGCCACTTCGACGAACGTTTTCACGTCTTTTCGGGGTATGACCTGGCCCACTACTATAACGGTAGGTCGGTTTAAATTAAATTTCTCCCTGTATTTTTTTCTTCCTTCTTCCGAATAATTTACCTTTGATAGGTCGACACCGTTACTAACTACCCTCGTTTTGGCCTCGTCAACGCCGAATCCTGCTATCATTTCTTTCGCGTACTCTGAGGGAGCGATGATCCGGTCACCAGAATTATAAAGCTTGGACAGCCACTTGATGAACGGCGTCTCCAGGTATCTCGATAGTGTAAACCCTCCTTCTATATCCTTGCCCGAGTGGGCGAATACTACGCCCATTTTACCGCGCCTCTGAGCTTGTTTTAGCCTAAGGTAAGAAATCGGACCGGGCCAGTTTATGTGTATCACGTCGTAAGGCTCTTTCGGTTTCTGCTTGACCTCAATGCCGTTTTCCCGGAGAGCCTTTCTTTGATGCTTGACTGCAGCGGTGATTCCGTGAACTCCGTACATAGTTGGGTCTTCGTATACACAAACGGTTTTCATATCCCACAATCCCTGTTGATTTTTTAATGATTTATTAACGCGTATAAAAGACTAGCGAGCAGGGGGCAAAAACTCAACAACTTGTGATTTGACCGTGGATATCTGAAAATTATTGTCGTGTTGACGTCCGCTTTAAATAAAGGAAGGTTCGAAGGAGCAGATGAGCTGGTTACTGTATAACTTGATCGGAATCTCTTTTCGTTTGGGAATTAAGCCCTATTTCGATCTCCAGGTGGATGGGCTGGATAACTATAACGAAACCCCTTCTTCACTCGTAGTTGCTAATCACAAGCGTGACCTGGATTCCGTCCTTATAGCGACCGTGCTCTATTACTACAATGGTCTCCTCCCGCCTTCCACACCCATATCCTTCATGGCTGACGAGAACCTTTTTCAACCGGGTTTTCTCGGTAACTGGATCAAGGGGCCCAGGTTACTCAAGAAGGCGCTTCAACCAGTCTCGCTGGGCTATATACTGAAGAAACTTCATGCCCACCCGATAGGAAAGCTGGACTTTCATTCGGTTCCAGTTCACGACGCCCTGAGGATAATAAAGGAGAATAATGACGATCACGAACTGAGTGAAATAATCAAAGAAGAAGCCCTGGAGGATTTGTTTAGCGAAACTTCTTTTGATAACTCCGACATGACGATATCGGAGTTTTTCGAGAAAGAGGGTTATCCCAGGAAAAAGATAAACTCCCGCAACTTCAAGCCGAAGTTCAGAAAGGCCGTAAAGAAGAGCAAGCTGGGCGCCGTAAAGGACCAGCTGGGCAAGTTCGTTCAATTATTGAACGACGGGGCAATTCTTTATATTACTCCGGAAGGTACACTTACACAGAATGGTATGCTCGGACCGTTGAAGGATAGCTTGCTCATACTTATCGACGAAGCTGACACGGACGTAACTGTAGTACCCACAAATATAACCTACGACTTTATGAAAAAGGGTAAAACCAAGATATTCGTAAATATAGGAGCAGAGGTGCAGGGGCTGGAGAAACTGGATCGCAAGGAGAGAAGTCGTAAACTCCGCAGGGAAATACTCGGGTTGACAACGATTAATCTGGGTCAACTGGCTAGTTATCACCTGAAAGAGGCGAAGCAAGCCGGGCTGGACCAAATACGCCTGGAAGACCTCAGAGAAAAGATTGTGGAGGATTTGAAATTCTTCGACAGAGAGGGGTACAACCTGGACGCCGGATTGTCGGACAGTGAGGGTATCGAGAAAAGGTGGCGGTCCTTTATAGAGTATTGTCTGGAGAGAGGGATTATGGATCAAGAGGATTCCGGTCAGCAAACCGAAGAAACTGTGACCCTGACATCCGACCTGGGTTACGATCGAACTAGTATCCCCCGAGGTTATAGGCGTGATCCGGTTGATTATTGCGCCAACGAAATAAAAGCCCTCGAGAAGGTGGACCTGATTAACCTGTGAACCCGGTGAGCTGTAACGACTTATACGAAGTGAATAGTTTAAAAAAGCTGCTTCGCCGGTTTGATATCATGGCGGATAAAACCAAAGGGCAGCATTTCCTCGCCGACAAGCGCTCGTTAGAAACAATAGCTGAAGCCGCGGGTTCTGGGGGAATAGCGGTGGAGGTAGGGGCTGGTCCGGGCTCGCTTACCTGTCTACTGAAGGGAAAGTTTAACAGGACTTACGCGATAGAGGTGGACGAGAGTTTTCGGAGATTGTTTACCGAATTGAACCCGGAGAGGTCGGTAGAGTTTGTCGAGGCGGATTTCCTTAGCCTGGACCTTTCGGAGCTTGGGCTGGAGAAAAAAGGCACTGCCAGGTTGGTTGGAAATATCCCTTACAATATAACGGGCAAGATTGTTGAGCGAGCCGTGGAGGAAAGGGAATACTTTTCGAAGGCGGTATTTACCCTACAGAAAGAGGTTGCAGATAGGATTATATCGGATCCCGGTACCAAAGGTTGTGGCCCGATTACCTATTTCGTGAGGGCTTACGCGGAAGTAAATAAGCTGACAGATCTCGCGCCGGATGCCTTTTATCCGCCTCCTGAGGTAGATTCTTCGGTTATTGAAATTGTTTATGCTCCAGAAAAAAAGTTCGTTAGCGACGAAGAGGCCTTATTTTCCGTAATCCAAGGGTTATTCAATTATCGGCGGAAAACTATCCGGAACGGACTGTTGGTCTCTCCGAATTTCTCTCTGACCAGGGAAGTGGCAGATGCGGTGATAGAGGAGGCCGGTATAGATGCGAGAAAACGGCCGGAGGAGCTTACTCTAGAAAATTTCGACCGATTAACCGAACTCCTGGCTGATCGGGTAAATAGTTAGGGTTTGAAGGGTCTTCAGGAGCTGTCTCCAGTTGCAATGTACAGTTTGGTTTTATATTATTATGGAGAAATTACTGGGATCAAGCGGAGGTATTAAATAGATGGCACAACCTAAAGTGGTTGACGGAAGAGCTCATTGCGTCGGTAAACGGAAAGAATCCCGGGCTCGGGTCTATCTCGAGCGGGGGGAAGGTAATATTAAGGTAAATGGCAAGGAAGCTTCGGAATATTTTGAGGCTCTCCCGTTCACGGAAGAAATGATAAATCTCGTTGCTCGGAAACCATTTTCGGTGACGAGTACGGAGAACAACTTCGACGTGGAAGCAAACATAGACGGAGGGGGATATAAGGCTCAGTTAGAAGCGCTGCAGCATGGCATAGCCCGAGCCATGACCGCTCTGGGAGACGAATACAAGAAGGATTTAAAACAGGAAGGGTTACTTACGAGAGATCCTCGCATGGTGGAGAGAAAGAAGGTCGGAAAGCACAAAGCAAGAAGAGGGCAACAGTTCTCCAAACGTTAAACTCTACTCTTTTCCATTCTTCCTTGAACGTTTGTTGTCGAATTAATGAGAATTTATTTATGTGATGGGAGTGAGGTACGATGAAAGAAGGAATTCACCCGGAATTAAAAAAGGTAACGGTTAAATGTGCCTGTGGGAATACGTTTGAGACTCTATCCACTCAAGAAGACCTGCACGTGGACGTTTGTTCGAATTGTCATCCTTTCTTCTCTGGCGGTGACCGGTTTCTCGATTCCGAAGGTAGAATTAGTAAGTTTGAGAAAAAATACGGTATCTCTTCTGATGACGAAGAAGCCGAAGAAGCTAAGGAGACAGAAGAGTCAGGGACCGAAAAATCAGAAGCCGAGGAATCCGAGGAAACCCAGGAAACCGAAGAAGAGTGACGAGAACAATCGTCGATCCGGTTTAACGCCGCACTTTAGAGGTTAATAAATGCCAGTAGGTGGACAGGCCGTAATTGAAGGAGTCCTCATGAGAAATGAGGACGATATTTCGTTAGCAGTTAGGCGGGAATCCGACGGAGAAATAGTAGTAAAGGACCTGGAACCGAGGAAAAAGTTTAAGCGATTGAGTAATATTCCGTTCGTCCGGGGCCTGTTTAACCTCTACGATATGCTTAGTACCGGTATAAGGGCGCTAAACCTCTCGGCTGATATTGCCCTTGAGGAAGAAGAAGAGGACTTTGGCACCAAAGAAGCCGTATTAACTACGGGGTTGGCTCTTCTCATCTCTATAGGGTTTTTCGTGATACTACCCGTCTGGGCAACCAACAACCTCTGGGGGCTTAGCGAGGCGAACGCCTTTCTGTTTAATCTGGTGGAAGGGTTAATTAGGATAGGTCTTTTCCTCCTTTATTTGATCGGTATTACGTTCTTTGAAGATATAAGACGGGTATTTGAATATCACGGAGCAGAACATAAGTCCGTCTACGCTTACGAGAACGGAAGAAACCTGGCAGTGGAAGAAGCTAAGGAGTATAGTACCTTACATCCCCGCTGTGGGACAGCCTTTTTGATGATAGTTCTTGTAGTGGCGATTCTTACCTTTTCGCTCGTCGGCAACCCACCAATTTTAATAAAAATTGCCTCCCGGATACTTTTGCTTCCCGTAGTGGCGGGAGTATCTTACGAAATCCTCAGGTTTTCGGGTAAACATACCGAAAACCCTTTATTGCGCCCGTTTCTTATGCCGGGGCTGATGCTTCAGAAAATTACCACCCGGGAACCGTCCGAAGATCAACTTGAAGTAGCTTTGGCTGCGCTAAAGCAGGTTGTGGAAAAAAAAGAATCTCCCGACCGGCAGTAGTTTAGACTCAATTCTTTCATCACTTTAAATCTTCGATAGGCGGCCCTTTCTAGGGCCGCTGTTGTGGCAGGTCTAACTGTCGAGACTTGTTCATTGGTCAATGTTCCCTGTTTGTTACCAAAGGAAATAGACCAACACTTCGACTTCCGTCGACACCGGGGGTAGAA
>JBDGQU010000205.1:0-3151 GCA_042218715.1 Bipolaricaulia bacterium
AGATACGTTTCCGGTTCAAGTTCTTTCAACCTGGCTCTCTCGTTGGTAGGCAAAGGCAACTCTTCAATTATCTCTTCCATCTTCTCCGCATCGAGTTTCTTGCCCCGTGTTAGTTCCTTAACTACCTCGTAGGCGTCGGAGTGGCCGTATTTTCTCAACGACGTCTGCCAGGCTTCGGCCAGGACCTCCGGATGATCCGCCAGGTCGTTCCTGAGGACTTCCTGGTTCGGCTTTACCTTACCCAGCCCCCGCTCCACGCTCTTGTAACCGACAAGAGAGTGCGCAAACGCCACGCCGACGTTCCTCCTGACCGTGGAATCAGATAAATCACGCTGAGCCCGGGAGGTGGTCAAATAGTCGGCAAGGAATTCCAGGTCCGAATTCGCCTTGCTCAGGTTGCCCTCGCCGTTTTCGAAGTCGATTGGGTTTACTTTCTGGGGCATCGTCGACGATCCGACCTCCGAGTCCTTCTGCCTCTGGGAAAAGTATTCCTGAGAAATGTAAGACCAGCAGTCCCGGGACAGATCCAGGAGTACGTTGTTGATCCGGGAGATAGACTGGAACAGATGGGCCATACTGTCCCTCGGCTCTATCTGGGTAACGGCGTTATTCGGCTTGAGCCCGTAATCCTGAACGAATTCCCTAGAAAAACTAATCCAGTCTGTATTGGGATAGCTGTCCGAGTGGGCATTTAGATTCCCGGTAGCGCCGGCGAGTTTACCCGTAAGCTTTTCTCGTCTCTCTTCGAGATCTTCCAGTTGTCCGACCAACCGGGAGAGAAACACCGCAAACTCCTTGCCCAGCGTCGTCGGTGTCGCTGGTTGGCCGTGTGTGCGAGCGAGCATGGGGAGGTCGGCGTTCGCTTCCGCAAGCTCCACCAACCTCTCGGAAATCACAACCAGTTTATCTATCAACTGACTCGTGGCTCCCTTAATTAAACTCCCGTAGGCGAGGTTGTTCACATCCTCTGAGGTAAGGCCGAAGTGAACGAATGGAATCAATTCGGCGTGATTTCTGTCCTTTAACTCCTCCCGAACGAAATACTCCACCGCTTTCACGTCGTGGTTGGTCGGGGGGATATCACGGTACCCTTCCGCCTCTATTTTAGCCACGACCCTGGCGTCTTCGAGATCAAAATCCTTATAGATCTCTCTGAGATCCTCCGCCGGCGGGTCAATAGGTATTTCCTCTAGATTTCCCAGCTTGATCAGGTACTCGACTTCCATCTTTACCCGCTCTCCGTCCAGCGCTCGCTGGGAAAAGTAAGGCAAAAGTTCTTTAACCCTGCTCCGGTACCTTCCATCGAGAGGAGATATTGTCTCCAGATCGGTAAACTTTTCGTTGCTCATAACGAAGTAATTATGCCATCTCAGGTAGGGAAATCGCAAACATTGATTCCAAAAGCCCATTTCTCTACCATCTTGTCGGAGATCTTATTATGACAAAAATCGTTCTTTATCATGGCGAACCGTATCAGAGAGGGAAGGCCGTCGAAAAGACTATTGCTAAGTGGCAGGAGGAACTACCCGACTCCGAACTGTACAGGTTCGAAGGAAATCAACTCGAGCCGGAGGAACTGGAGCAGCTACTGGGTGGCTCGTCGCTTTTCGCAGAGACCAAGATAATTCACGTAAGTCAGGCGGAAGAGTTGGTTGGAACGGAGGCCTTCCCCGAAATCATCGAAAGCCACACCTTCGAAACCGAAGCACTGCTCTTCGAGTCGGATTCTCTGAAAAAAAGTACGTCCCTCTACGAGGCGATCGCGTCCAAAGGAGAGACGAAGAAGTTCTCCGAACCCACGGGTCGGAACTTTCCGAAGTACGTGTCCGAAATTATGTCCGATCACGACGTGGGTTTGTCCAGCGACGCGAAGCGCTGGATAATTCAAATAATGGACCAGGACCTGCTCCGGGTCGAGCGGGAAGCGGAAAAACTGAGTTTGTACAGGGACGAAGGAGAGGTAACCCTGGAAGAGGCGAAGCAGGTCGTCTGGACGAAGGGGAAGGACAAAATGTTCGACTTCTTCGACGACCTATTTACGAGGAAGAACCAGGAAGCAGTTAGGCTCCTGGAAGATATGCTGGACGAAGGGGTAAAGGCCAGAAAGATCTTCTTCATGCTGGCAAACGAAGTAAGGAGACTAATTAAAATCCAATCGCTGGCTTCCCGGGACTTATCTAACAAGGAAATAGCAGACAAAACGGGGATTTACAATTGGTTGGTAAAGAAAAAACGCGGTCAGCTAACCAACTTCGAAGTTGAGGAACTGGAGCAACTTCTACATCAACTCCATCGACAGGATCGTAGGTTCAAGCAGGGCAAAACGGACCTGGAAGACGCCCTGTTTCGGATAGTTTACCAGACATACCCGGCGAAGAAATAAGGCGACTATACACCCCTATATTTTACCTGAGAGCAAATTTGGTGGGTTAAAGGTAATTATTATTTTTCTTAGCGCATCATATTAACAATTCCGTTCATACTCGCACCCCTTTCTCTCTTTCCCCGTAAGACGTTCAACAGAAGTAGTGATGGCAGGGCGAGTTCCCACGTTCCACTTAACAATAGCAGCGCGGGCTCTCATTGCCCGCGCGAGTTTTCGGTTATCGAGACTACCGGCCGGGCGTGGGAGCCCTCCTGTGGAAGTCTAAAGACCAACAATGAGGGCTTGAGTGTTAAATATTCCTTTAGTTGGACTTAATATACACCCCCTATTCGATAGGCAGGCTTTTCCAAGCCTGCTGTCATGGTCGGTAGAAGTGTAGAGTTATTTTCTTCGGTAAATTCCACGCAGTTCCTACCAAAGTAAATAACCAAACACTTCGACCCAGGTCTACACCGAGGCTCGAAAGCCTCGGCTATCGAGGTTATAAGTCTTGTGACGTTTTTTGTAGCGGAGCCTTTAGGCTTCCATTATGACGAAAAAAGACCTAAAGTCAGGGGGAAAGCTGAGGAAGCTAACTGGTTTAAAGGAAGTTACGAACCCCGGCACTCACACCAACCATCACACCGAACCTCGAAAGCCTCGCCTATCGAGGTTTTGACAAAATAACGTGATATTTCATTCAGTCCAATACGATAGGCAGGACTTTCCAGTCCTGCTGTCATGGTCGGTAGAAGTGTAAAACCATCTTCTTCGGTAGATCCCATA
>JBDGQU010000206.1:0-1262 GCA_042218715.1 Bipolaricaulia bacterium
GTGGTTAACCGCCGATCTGCCGGGGGAAGCGCCGGCAGCCTTCGCATTATCTTCGCCACTAATGTTTCTACGTTTTCACGTAGGTTCGGACTATGTCATGAATAGCAAGTCAAACTTATCCTTCTTTCTCTGCAAGAATGTAGAACATCCTCCTGGATAGAGTAACCTGTGAAGGAGAACGAGGTCGTCTTTCTTCCCAACTTTAACGGTGAATATTTGAGAAGAGTGCCTTTTTCTTGTGTTCAACCTTGCATCTATTCCAAACCCTAGAAGCCAGTCTCTGATCTGGTCGGCAAAGTTTTTGCTAGCAGAGAAGAATTTTACTTGAACTCTTCCTCCATCTCGGATGGAAACACAGCCATCTCCGTCAAGGACACCTCTGATAAAGTCACCTGTGAAGGTGAAGTTAACTTTGAGAGTATGAGACTTTCTTGGAGTAATTCCTAGCTGAACTAACCCTTCTGCGGTAGCTCTCGAATGAAAGTCTACGCTGGCTTTTGGTCTGAGGCTGGACTTTTGGTTATAGTCCCGACGGATCTTGGTTTCGGAAAGACCGACAAAGTTGCAGAATGATTTGAGGATAGGGTCGTTATCTTCACAAGAAGTTAGTATCACTTTGTTCTGACCTTTTCCCATATAAACGCAACCGTCTGAAGCCATCTGACCTAACCAGTATTGGGTTTCGGGGTCTTCTAAGTCTCGAAAGACATTGTGCCTTACAGCACATGTGTCTATCGTGTAGCCTTTCTTTCTAAGAACTTTAGAAACTTTAGTCCTCTCATAACCCACAATGCTGGCTATCTTGTGGACATAAAGACCTTCATTCCAAAGATCTTCTACCTTTCTTTCCAACTCTGGAGTTAGCTTAGTGTAAACTCTGAGACCGTTTTTCCTCATGTATTTGCGAAGGGTTTCAAAACATATCCCTGCTTCTTTGCATAAGGACTTAAGTTCCTCACCGCTCATCGCACGTTGGGAGAGTTCTTCTAAGAGAGACTCTTTGACTTTGACTCCTTGGCTCATGTTGTTCTTTGACTTGCTATTCTCGGGCGCTTTTGACCTGTTATTGGTAGGCTCCTCAAGGTCTAGTCTCTACACCTTCCAAGCTACTATAGTTGCCATTCACTTGGCTAGGCTCGAAGTTGCCCTTAAGGGTTCCTTCGAATTCACCCGATTTACCCTGGGCTAGCGGTTAACCCAGCGAATCCGCCCGTAGGGATTCTCAATCCAGCCCCGCGTCTCGCCGATGTGGGCGTTCCACT
>JBDGQU010000207.1:0-1059 GCA_042218715.1 Bipolaricaulia bacterium
CGGTGTTGAGCAACTTGTCGGCTTCTTTCTTGTCTTGGGCCACCACCGCGTCGAGGAAAGATTCTTTATAGGACTCCCAGGTCGCCGTTTCGGATTTGCCGAACAGGGGTTCGTTTGGCAAAGATTTCATTTATTCCTCCTTTCCTTTGGGTTGTCAGTAGGATTGCAGTCCAGCGATTGCTTCCGCTACGAGGTTTTCCATGCGGTTTCGGCCGGCTCCTGCTGTGCCGAACAGAGTGCCGATGGCAAAGCCGGTGGCCGAGAAGGTGATGAGTCTTTGAAAGAATTGGTCCATTCGTTCCTCCTTTTTAGTCCCAAAGATGGGGAAAGTATTGGGCAAACAGCCGAAGCGCCACCCTTAGACTGTTGTATTGCCTATTTCCCCAGATCATCGAGTCTTGTTCCAAATAAGGCGAGAAGCCTTTAATCATTTGGTCCAAGATCCGTTGCCACTGTTCAGACGTTAGGTGCGGCGGGTGGCTGATTAAATTTTCCCGAAATGCCCGAAGCCTCGGCACCATAAACTTGGCGATGGTTGCGTCCAAAGACCAAAGTTCGGTGTCGTCGAACCCGCGCTCCAGGCGTTGCCGTTTATATCTTTCGTGTCGGTTGTCATTGGGGTCCCAGGCCGAGTTCAGGGAGAAGTTGACGTTAGGGATGCCTGCTTCGAGCGGGTCTGTTTTAGTCGTCGTATGGTTATTAATTTCGAGCATTTCAATCGACCTCCAAATAGTCGTAGTAAATATGCTGATTCTTAACTAGTCGGCAGGCGCGTCGCCACGCCCGATAGGCTTTCATCAACCAATTCAGCCGAATGTAGTCCCAATAGTCGCTCAGAGTTAATATCTTGGCCGATCTGCATAGACGAGGTCGGGGCCGGAGCGACTTATACTTAGCCAGCAGGTGTAGTTGCTTCGTATCCGCTAGATGGTTATGGGCCCTAAAGAAATCTTCAATACTGCCGTTTGAGGTCTTAATGACCCGGCCATCGTTCAGAAATAGGAATTGTTTGTTAGTTGCTGTGTCTTTCAAGACTTTTCCTCCTTAGCTTTTACTTGC
>JBDGQU010000208.1:0-2421 GCA_042218715.1 Bipolaricaulia bacterium
TTTTCAGAGCAGGAAGATTTCTTTCAATCGTCTCCCAGACCGCTTCGGAATCTACGCCGAAATACTCATGAATCATCACGTTCCGAAAACCGACTGCTTCTTTCCATTCTACCTCTGGATATCTTTTCTTCAGGCTTTCGGGTATATTGTTGACTGCTTCGCCGATGATTTCGAAGTTCCTGACCACCGCATCGATCGTCTTTTCATCTTCCTGGAAGTCCTCGTAGGTGAGTCCCTCGGTGTAATCCTCTATTTTGGCTATCGAGTCAAGGATGTCTTCCAGAAACAGCACGTGGTCTCTATTCAACGTATTCCACCTGGTCCAGTATTTTATCCTTTAGACGATCTTTGAGTGCTTTTTCCGTAACCAGATCTACTTCTCTTTCAAGCAGGTCTTCTAGATAATTCTTTAACCGGATGAAGTTAAAGAGATCCTTGTGTCCCTTTTTGAAATCTACGAGAAGATCGACGTCGCTGTTTTCCTCGTTGGTCTCCAGTTCAAATGAACCGAAGAGTCCAATTCGAGATACACCATAATTTTCTCTAAGGTGATCCGTGTTCTCTCTCAGCACGTTTAATATATCACTCTTATCCATTGCTGGACTCCTTGTCATAGATTAGCTTTCCGAACCCTCCTCGATTTATTATAGCCATGAGGGTTGATATGACAATGTTTTATTTAGTTGGATAGTCCCTGGTTCCGAGTTACTTCGGGTACTGGGTATTTGGTACTGGGTACTAGGTTTTTGGTCTTTGGTTTTGGGTGTTGGGTTTTAGGGGTTCGGAAACAGCATAACAGACATCTATTAATCTTCCTTTTTAGCTTTACCCCCAACTATTATCTTCCCCCGTCAAGGGGGAAGACGAGAAGACATGTCATTTTAAAGAAAATTAGTTAAGGTTAGGAGACCTATGATGTTGCAGAAGTAAAGTGAAAGACTAAAAAGGATTCCCCACGGCTCATTAGCCTCTATAATGGGGGAAATGAGCAAGGAGGGATACCAGATGGGAGGTATCCGGCGAGGGTCAGGAGGAGTCAAGGAGGTCCAGATTAATCCGCTTCTACGTTCATCACTATAGTCGGTTTTCCGCCGTTGTTGATGGATCGCCTGGCCGCATCAAGGACCTTCAGCACTTTTAACCCGTCTCGTCCGTCGCTTCTGGGCTCGCTGCCGTCCTCCAGGGATCGGAGAAAATGCTGACACATCTTTTTCATCGGTTCTTCCAGAGAAACGTTAGGGATGCGCACGTCTCCGTATCTAACGTTAAAACCGCCCTCGCCGGACTTTTCGGCACCCTTGTCGAATATCCACAGCTTGTTCCTGCTTTCCATGTCGTCGAAGGTAGCCATCTTCTTGCTTCCAACTACGGTCATTCTCCTAGTTTTGTGGGGATCGAGCCAGCTTAAATGAGAATGGGCCTTCACTCCGTCGGAGAATTTTACGTTTAAGAAAACCGTGTCTTCTTCACCTTCTTCTCGCCGGAGGTAACTTCCTCCGTGAGCCGTTACTTCTTTGGGGTCTTTGTCGATGAGATAGAGCATCAACGAAACTTCCTGAGACCCCAGGCTCCACAGGATGTTCTCCTCGGTCTCGACGTCCTCAAGGTCGAGTCGTTGGCCGTGGGCGTAGTAAATCTTTCCGAGGTCTCCGGAGTCTATCTTATCCCGGAGAGCCTCCACTGCGGAGTGGTATTCGAGTAGGTGATCTACCATTAGAGTCCGTTCGGTTTCCTTTGCCAGCTCAATCAGTTCCACGCCGTTGCTAACTTTCTGAGCCATGGGCCGTTCGACGAGTACGTGCTTTTTCGCCCTGAGGGCCCGGTCCGACAATTCGTAATGAGATCCTCCCGGCGTAGCCACTACTACGGCCGGAATGGAGTCGTCCCGAAGTACTTCCTCAAGGTTTTCCGTCGTCTTTATCTCCCCGTGGTTTCTCGTTACTTCTTTCAACTTCTCGGGATCCGGATCACAGACTGTTACGTTGCTTTCGCCCAGTATTTCCGAAAAATTCCTGACGAGGTACTTTCCCCATTTACCGGAACCTATCACGCCAATTTGGTTTATTTCGGTCAACTTTCCTCCCCCGGTCTTCGTTTGTCGAGAGTGCTATTTTTTAGGTTATTTTCAGGTCTCCCGGCCGCAAATCTCCAATTTAACACAGGTGAACGGAGAAATCAAAGACAGATGTCTAATTCCTGGGTTAATAAGGTCGTCTCCCCGGTAAAATTTCCCGTCAACACACTTAGGCGATTCGTGGCCTACCACCTGGGTTGAACTATTACCTGTTGATAATACCTGACTATATGTTAAAATAATGGTAGCAAGTTTTTACTAGTTTATACTATTAGGTTACTCGTTAACTTAATCTAAGTTCTTCAACATTACGTGAAGGCACGGCAGATATCGTGAAAAGTAACTTA
>JBDGQU010000021.1:0-10186 GCA_042218715.1 Bipolaricaulia bacterium
AGGAGAGAGAATCGCACGACTTAGGCCAAAGTCAGAATAAACTTTTATAGTAATTTAGACGTTTTTTCAGTATCATTTACAGTAACTATATAGTTTCACCACTACTCAACTACTCAACAGGAGGGTAACAAATTGACAGAATCAAAACAGTGGGTCAAGGAAGATCCTAAAAGAGAGGACGTCTTTTGGCCTACGAAAGAAATGAAGGATAAAGCGTGGGTCTCGGACGAATCCATCTACGAAGAAGCTCTCGAGGACCCTCAGGGGTTCTGGGCCAAACACGCGGAGGAAGGCATCGATTGGTACGAAAAGTGGGACGAGGTTTATACCGAAGAGCCTTACAACTACGAATGGTTCGTAGGGGGAAAGCTAAACCTCGCTTATAACGCTATCGATAGGCACGTGGAAAACGGGAAAGGAGATGAGGAAGCGATAATCTGGGAACCCGAACCCACGGACGAAGATACGGTTAGATTAACTTACTCGGAACTGCTGGAAGAGGTTTCCAAATTCGCCAACGTCCTGGAAGGTTTCGGCGTGGAGAAGGGCGACAGAGTCGGGATCTATATGCCGATGATTCCCGAAGCTCTAATTGCCATGCTTGCCACAGCACGAGTTGGAGCGGCCCACAGCGTTGTTTTCTCCGCATTTAGTCCCGATTCCTTAAAAGATCGGCTGAAGGATGCAAATGCCAAAGTTCTCGTAACGGCCGACGGTTACTATCGACGGGGAAAACCGCTTAACTTGAAAAAGAACGCCAACAAGGGACTAAAGGGAAGTCCGGTCGAAAACGTCGTAACAGTTCAAAGGACGAAGAAGGACGTAGAAATGCGGGAAGGCAGGGACCACTGGTATCACGAACTAATGGAAGACGCCGATCCCGAGCACGAACCGGCGGTAATGAACAGTAGCGACCTTGCTTTTATCCTTTACACCAGCGGAACGACCGGTAAACCCAAAGGAGTAATGCACCACGTTGGAGGATACGCGGTCCAAGCGTATCTAACGGCAAAGTGGAACTTCAATCTCCACGACGACGATATCTTCTGGTGCACGGCTGACGTGGGCTGGATTACCGGCCACACTTACATCAACTACGGTCCGCTGCTCAATGGGGTGACAACTGTCGTGTACGAGGGCGCACCTGACTACCCGGAATACGACCGACTCTGGGAGATCGTAGAGGAGGAAGGTGTCACCGGCTTTTATACTGCACCGACGGCGATCAGAATGTTCATCAAACAGGGCACGGAATGGCCCGATAAACACGATCTTTCTAGCCTAAGAGTCCTCGGAACGGTAGGCGAACCGATCAACAAGGACGCCTGGATGTGGTACTTCGAGAATATCGGGGGCGGCCGATGTCCCGTAGTAGATACCTGGTGGCAAACGGAAACTGGAGCAAACGTCATAAACGCTCTTCCTGGAATTGGCCCGTTTATCCCGACTTACGCCGGAAAACCTTTTCCGGGAATTGACGCGGATCTCCTCGATACCGAAGGAAATCCGGTTGGGGTAGACGAAGGTGGTTACCTGACAATCAAATCACCGTTTCCTCCCAGCCTCATAAGAGGTGTCTACAAACGCCCGGAAAAGTTCAAGGAAGAGTACTGGAGCGAGTACGGTCCGGAATACTACTTCACGAGTGACGGGGCCAGAAAAGACGAAAACGGTAATATAAGGATTACGGGACGACTTGACGACGTAATGAACGTGGCAGGTCACAGACTCGCAACCGGTGAAGTCGAAAACGCTCTTGGAAAACACGAATTAGTAGCAGAACCAGCAGTCGTATCTCGCCCGGACGAGGTTAAAGGAGAGGTTCCGGTGGCATTCGTCATGCTGGAAAAAGGCGCCGACATAGACGAAGAAACACTCGAGAAAGAGTTAATTCAACTGGTCGACGACACTATTGGACCGACGGCTCGACCTGCAGAGATAATTATCGCCGACGAGGTACCCAAAACCAGGTCCGGGAAGATCATGAGAAGAATACTGAAGAGCCTGGTCAGAGGTGAGGACGTAGGAGACCTAACGACGCTAAGAAACCCCCAGACGGTAGAGGAACTTCAGGAAAAGTTAAGCAATAAGTAGTCGTAATCGACAAAAACTATCATTCGGAGTGATTAAGTTGGAGATAAACGAAGACGTGGCCAACCCCGCACCTCTGGGTTTGGGAGGTTTTGCGTTATCGACTTTTATCCTTAATCTGGTTAATTCCGGTCTGGTCGCTGAAGGGTCACTAGGCATAGTAATGCCTATGGCAATTGCCTATGGAGGGCTGGCTCAATTGCTCGCCGGAATGTGGGAATTTAGACGCAACAACATTTTTGGAGCCACGGCATTCTCCTCTTTTGGCGCCTTCTGGATGGGTTTAGCTTCTTTCTTTTTCCTATCGTGGGCGGGGGTAATTAACACCGTACCAAAAGAGGGACTAGCAATTGCGCTAATTGCCTGGGGAATATTTACCTTTTATATGACTATAGCGGCTCTCCGGGAGCCATGGGCTATTACCTGGATATTCATAACTCTTACAATTCTCTTCTTCCTCCTTGCCTGGGGGGAGTTTAATCCGACAATTGCCAAATTAGCGGGATACGAAGGGCTTTTGTGTGCGGGAATAGCCTGGTACTCATCGGCGGGAGTAATTATAAATACTATGTTCGGAAGGAAGGTAGTTCCACTCGGAGACCGTTAATCAAAGTATTTCTTCACTCTATTAATCCTGACGGCCCCGGAACCAGCAGTTGGTTCCGGGGCTTTTCTTGATTTCACCACTCTCAATAGACCATAATTTGTTGAGAAACTGAACTGATGGGTTTCTACCTCACTTATTTCTATAACAAGGACAATTAAAATGATCAATAGTAAATTAGGTTCGTCATGTTTGATAAAGTAAAAAAGGCCGTAGACTGGGTATTCGGCCAAACGAACGAACAAAAGCTCTCCAAGCTCCGGAATTACGTCAAAAAAGTAAATGATCTCGAGGACGAAATAGCCGATCTCTCGCCGGAAGAAATGAGGCAGAAGACGGAGGAATTCAGGGAAATAATTTCTTCCGGAACGGACCCGGATGAGCTGATCCCGGAGGCCTTTGCTCTGGTAAGGGAGGCCGCCAAAAGAGAAACCGGCATGAGACCTTACGACGTACAAATTATTGGAGGGGTGGCTCTACACCAGAGAAGGATCGCGGAAATGGCAACCGGGGAAGGTAAAACCCTCGTTGCAACCATGCCGGCTTACTTAAACGGTCTTACCGGCCAGGTCCATATTGCCACCGTGAACGATTACCTCGCGAAGCGAGATAGAAACTGGATGGGACCTATCTACGAGATCCTGGGACTTGACGTATCGGTTATTCAAGAGGACATGGACGTAGAAGCCCGCAAACAGGCTTATGAGGCTGATATAGTATACGGCACAGCAAATCAATTCGGGTTTGATTACCTCCGAGATAACATGGTCATATCGGAGGACCAGCGAGTCGGGGCAAATCGCGACTTCGCGATTATCGACGAGATTGACAGTATATTAATAGACGAAGCCCGAACCCCTCTGATAATTTCGGGCTCCACGGAAGAATCCACTAAACTCTACAAGAGATTTGCCCGTCTGGCCCCGAGATTCGACGAGGGCAAGGACTACGAAGTCGACGAAAAAAATCAGTCGATTTCCCTGACCGACGAGGGAGCAACTAGAGCAGAAGACTTCCTCCACCTGGACGACCTTTATTCACCAGAAAACATAACTATGCTCCACCATCTTAAAACGGCTTTGAAAGCCGAGGAATTCTTCAAAAAGGACGAAGATTACATTATCCAGGACGGAGGAGTTGTTCTAGTAGATGAATTCACAGGCCGTCTAATGCCGGATAGAAGGCTTTCTGAGGGATTACATCAGGCAATAGAAGCAAAAGAGGGGATGATGGTCCAGAAAGAAAACCAGACGTTCGCCCAGGTAACGCTTCAGAATTTCTTCCTTCTCTACGACGGGCTAAGCGGAATGACGGGAACGGCAAAAACGGAAGAAGACGAATTCGAAGACATTTACGATCTGGACGTGGTAGTAGTACCCACGAACAAACCTTTACGCAGAGACCACAAGCCAGACGTAATATTCAAAACAAAGGAAGCAAAGTACGAAGCAGTTACGGATGAAGTGGAGAGGCTTCACGAAAAGGGACGTCCGGTTTTGGTCGGGACAAACGCGATCGAAAAATCGGAAAGACTTAGTTCACTCCTGGAGAAACGGGGGTTACCTCACGAGGTATTAAATGCCAAAAACCACGCTCGAGAGGCTGAAATAATCAAGGATGCCGGTCAACCCGGCGCAATAACGATTGCAACTAATATGGCCGGCCGAGGCACGGACATCAAACTGGGTGAAGGTGTTGCCGAACTCGGCGGACTTCACGTACTTGGTACCCAGAGGCATGAAAGCCGGAGAATCGACAACCAGCTCCGCGGACGTGCCGGACGACAGGGAGACCCAGGGTCTTCCCAATTCTACCTTTCACTCGAAGACGATCTCTTGAGGATATTCGGAGGGGACCGAATCGACTCAATAATGAATAGAGTAGGTATGGAGGACGGTGAGGCCATAGAACATCAATTATTGACCAAGGCGATCAGGCGGGCCCAGAAAAAGGTAGAAGGAATAAACTACGAAAGACGGAAGAACGTATTAAAGTATGACAAGGTTCTCGCCCAGCAGAGGGAGGCAATTTACAGCCTCAGGGATCACTTCGTACTGTCCGAGGGTAAAAGCAGTTGGGAAGAAATAGACAGTTACGTTCGTCCGGTTTTGACTGACTTTTCAGAAGACCTTCTCGAACAATACGAATCGGAAAATGGAGACCAGGAGAACAGGCTGGAGGAGCTGGAAAAGGAGCTAGCCGAATTCCAGAATTACACCCCCGAAGAAGGTCCGACAGTCGAGGATTTAGCCCTGGAGGATCACGTAAGAGACGTTATCGTGTCAAACTGGGAAGCACAGCTAACCAAATTTAAAGAGACAAACCAGGTTAGTCCGGAACTAATCAAGTCTATAATTATAAAAATCATCGATAGGGAGTGGCGGCAACATCTATACGTTATAGACGACCTAAAAGCGGGTATAGGTTGGTCTTCCTACGGAGGCAAGGACCCACTGGTTGAGTTCAAGCGCGAATCTTTTCGCTTATTCCAGGACATGAGGTCCGAACTTAGACGGGAAATAGTAGAATTACTAGTAAAGTCACGGATCGACATAAAAGGTTCCGAAAAGCCCGTCAAATCGGAAGTCGACACCTCAAAGTTTAACTTTAAGGCGAACGAAGGAACTTCTGGCCTCGCCGAAAAAAAGTCGGGGCAAACCGATAATTCTTCTTCAAAACAGGGTAAATCTGGAGCTACCTCCCATCAGGAACAACGGGTAGTAGAGGACGAGCCAGGAAGGAACGATCCCTGTCCCTGTGGAAGCGGGAAGAAGTACAAGTACTGCTGCGGCGCTAACGACTGATTTTTACCCCCCACTTCATTGATTTATACAAGAAACCAGTTATAATAAAGATAACCATATGAAACTTAAGGAGGTGCTTTCTATGGATCCTGTAACAGTTAGTTGGTTCGTACTTGGGTTTTTCTGGTCACTCTGGGCAGCAGCTTTTCTTAATTTCTTGGGATGCGGAGTTTGTTAACCAGTTCCAGAGACATAAAAGGCCGTTAACAAGGTGATTTTATTGTCGAAAAAGAGCGTTCTATTAGTAGGGATAGTTTTAATAATTACCCTGTTATTTCTAACTAATTTCGCCAGGGCAGGAGAGATAGAGGATAAGTTATCCAGGGTAATTAGGTTAAAACTGGGGCTGGATTCTGAGGTTTACCGAGTTGTAGAGACTGAGTACCAGGGGACACCAGTTGTACTGGTAGTAATATTTGGGAACAAAAAGGCACTAAACAGCTCACTCGGTTCAGATATCAAAGCCGGGCTAAAGAAGTACGAAAGTGAGACACCGGTAGCGATATCAGTGTTGACAAAGAAAAGCGATGCAAAGTTTAGACCCTACGCACTGAGAATTATCCAGAACGGCCAGTCTACTAGAGCTAATAAGATAGTCGGAATAACGGAAGGGTTCAAAGAAGGGAAGATGCCTGAAAAGGTCCCGATAGCGGGTAAAGTCTTTTGGGGGAGTAAAGGGATAATAACTCTGGGAAGTTCGTTTGATCCAACTACTCCATTCAAAATCAAGTACGGCGCAACCAGTGCCAATTTTGCCCTATCGTCAACCAAGCAGAAAGCTACTAAGCCCGAAGCCTCGGAGTTAACCAACCAGAAAAGCAAAGACGTTAGTTCAGAAGAAATGGAAGAGGGCAAAGCTACTGAAGACAAAGACTTAAATTCTCCGCCAGTCAGTGAAAAAAGTTCTAAAACGGGACAGGGATTGGCTCTTTTAGCCCAACTTGGGACCTTGCTAGCAGTAACCTTTTCCCTTCTCTGACGGCGAAATTGTGGGATAGCAGCAAGTAAATATAATCAATTCGTAACAGCTATTAACTGGGGCAGGTGGCTAGAAATTCCTGCCCCAGTGTGAACTTGGTGCTGAAGTTAAGATTCTTCTTTCTTTAATTCTTTGTATTCGGATTCACTAAGCAATGACTCCAACTCCGAATCCTCCTTCATTTCCAGTTTTACCAACCAACCCGATTCAAACGGCGACTCGTTAATTTTCTCGGGCTCACCTTCCAGGGAATCATTAACCTCCTTTATTCTTCCGCTAATTGGGGCTTCAACATCCGAAACCGATTTAACTGACTCAATAACGACCATTTCGTCGCCCCGTGAGAAATCTTCCCCCTCTTCCGGCAGTTCTACGAATACTATATCCCCAAGCTCTTTTTGGGCAAAATCGGTAACGCCAACTGTTGCGGTTCGCCCCTCAATCCTTACCCAATCATGATTTTCAGTAAACCTGATATTTTCATCGGTCATATTACCTCCCCTCTTGTTTAATTGCTGTTAACTTCGGCCAATTGTATTCCCTAAATAGACAAAGTCCAATTGAATTCCTCTACAAATTATTGTCTAGAAACCCGTTAATCATTGCAACCAAGAAACCGATTAATTATATTTAATCGGTGAAACTAAATGGACTGCGTTATTCTAGCGGCTGGAAAGGGGACACGTATGAATTCCTCCAAACCCAAGGTATTGCACGAACTTGGAGGAAAGCCGTTAATCAAACATTTACTGAAGTCTCTCGATCCCTTAGAATTATCTCATGTTATCGTGGTGGTCGGACACAAGGAGGAGTTGGTAAGGAATGCCCTGTCGGACCGGGAGGTTGTTTTTGCGTCCCAGAAAGAACAAAAGGGTACAGCGCACGCGTTAGAACGGGCCAGGGGAAAAATCGAAAGTGACGAGTTCCTGGTAGTTCTTGGTGACCTTCCGTTAGTAAGAACTTCCTCTCTAAATAGTTTCATAAAATTTTGGTCTGAAACGAAAGCCAATTTGTCCTTTCTTACAGTGAAGAGAGAAAACCCCACCGGTTACGGTAGGGTCAAGCGAGGCAAGAACGGGGACGTAGAAGAAATAATAGAAGATCAGGACGCTACGGAGGAAGAAAGAAAAATAAAGGAAATAAATACAGGAATATACCTAATGGCCAACCAGAAAGAGCTATGGCAGGAACTTCATTCTATAGATTCCGCAAACGCTCAGGGGCAATTTTATCTCACGGACCTAATAAAACGGTTTGCCTCAAGAAAAAACGGAGTTGCGGCATTTCAGGTCGAAAGACAAAAAGAGTTTCTGGGCATCAATACACGAAAAGATCTCGCGTTTGCTGAAAAGGAGCTCAATCGAAGAAAAATGAATTCTCTATTCGATTCCGGAGTAACGGTTATTGACCCGGAATCGACAATAATCGAGACCGATGTAAAAATAGGCAAAGATACGGTAATTGAACCTTTTACAACCATAAAAGGAAACACGACAATCGGGCCTGAATCCCGGATAGGCCCCAATGTAGAAATAGTGGATGGTCGTATAGGAGCAGAAGTAAAGATAAGTCACGCAGTTGTGAAAGGTGCAACGGTCCAGGATAATAGGAAAGTCGAACCATTTAGCTTTCTCGGATCAAATTGAAGGTTCAGTCCTGTATAATTCCAAAATTCGGACGTAAAATACACAACAAATCGAGGAGATAACATTGCAGGATCTTAAAATTATCGCGGGAAACTCAAACCCCGAATTAGCACAAGAAATAGTCTCCAACCTGGACAAAGAGCTCACGGAAGCCTCCGTAGACAGATTTCCGGACGGGGAAATCCATGTTCACGTACAGGAGACCGTAAGAGGGGCTAGCGTTTTCGTAGTACAGTCGGTTTCGCCGCCAATTAACGAGAACCTGGTCGAGTTATTACTAATTATCGATGCGTTAAAAAGGGCCTCTGCAAAACAAATAGCCGCCGTTATTCCTTACTACGGTTATGCCCGGCAGGATAGAAAACAAACGGGCAGAGTACCGATTAGTGCAAAATTGGTAGCTAACATAATATCGACAGCGGGCGCGGACAGAATTCTAACAGTAGACCTGCATGCCGGCCAAATACAGGGGTTCTTCGACATCCCCGTCGATAACCTTAGGGGAGATCCGGTGCTGGCAAATTCTTTAAAAGACGTGACCCCTTCCGAAGAAGGAGTAGTAGTTAGTCCCGACGTAGGGGGCGCAAAAAGGGCGAGGAAAGTATCCCAAAGGCTAGACTTGCCCCTCGCTATAGTCGAGAAAAAGAGGGGTAGTAAAGGTCAAGGAGTACAGGTACTGAATCTTATTGGTGATGTAGAATCTAAAAGATGCCTAATAGTGGACGATATAGTCAGTACGGGAGGAACTTTAACCGAAGTCGCGGAGGTACTGGAGAAAAGAGGAGCAAGCAACGTAGAAGCCATCTGTACTCATGGAATTTTCGCAGAAGACGCTCTGGATTCAATAGACCACTCCCCGATCAACTCCGTCACCGTAACAAATACAATTCTAAACGAAGAGGCCAAGAAGGCTGACTTTATAAATTATATCTCCGTGGGCGATTTGTTCGCCCGGACGATAAAGCGGATCTACGAGGAAAAGTCGGTGTCGACTTTGTTCCCCCATTCCTGATATAATTGTGTGAAGCAATAAGGATTTTGAAATAAGAAGACTAAAGAAAGGTGATATTGATGGCAACGCTTCAGGTAAGTAAAAGAGAATCAACGAAAAATCCGAATACCTTGCGGCGGGAGGGCAAGCTACCGGCAGTATTGTATGGACCGGAGAGAGATTCGGTAAGCTTGACGATAAATAAGAAAAAGATGAAAGATCTGCTAAATAAAATAACTAGAAGTACCAGGATTGAACTGGAAATTGACGGCGATCTTCACGAGGTATTCTTGAGAGATATTCAATACGACCATCTAACTGATGAACCTATTCACATTGATTTCTACGAAGTTCCGGATGACTATCCGGTAGAAATGGAGATCCCTGTAGTAACCGTTGGCACTCCGGAAGGAGTTAGCTCGGGCGGAATCATGGACCATTTGATGGAAACTATAACGGTCTACGGCAAGGCGACAGATATTCCTGAAATTCTCAGGTTGGATGTAGAAGAACTAGAAATAGGTGACTCGATTCACGTATCAGACCTCGATCTGGGTGAACTGGAAATCCTGACCCCGAAAGATAGAACGGTACTCTCGATCCTAGCTCCGAGAAAAGAAATTGAAATTGACCTTACAGAACCTACGATAGGAGAGGAACTGCTAGGGGAAGAAGAACTGGAAGGGGAAGAGGAACTCGAGGAAGAAGAACTGGAAGGGGAAGAGGAACTCGAGGAAGAAGAACTAGAAGGAGAGGTCTCTGAAGAAGAGGGAGAAAGTCCCGAACCTGAGGAAGGGAGCGAAGAACCGAAATAGTTATTACGAAACGGATGGTTCTACCCTCTTATTAACTACGGCCAGCCGGTAATACACATAACTGGTAAACTTAGTCAGAATTATTTTTTGAAATGGTGAATCTTATTTACATATAATTCTATTGATAAAGAGTTCTCTGGGAGGTGAGCTTGGTGAGTAACATGTACAAAAAATTTTCGAAGAAGTCGATGGAGATAATGGCTACGGCATACGACGAGGCGGAAAAGTTAAACGATAAGGCAGTCTCCCCGGAACA
>JBDGQU010000022.1:0-1882 GCA_042218715.1 Bipolaricaulia bacterium
CCAGGTTCAGGGTCGATGTGAGGTCAAGCAGACCTACGGTAGTATTGACGCCGAATTCCTGTTTTTCGAAGCCCGTCAGGCTAAACTCCGACGTGCTAGAGTAGCTTACGCCACCCGCCGTGTAATCAACGCTTAAAATCGACTCAAGAGCTTCAAAGTTATTAGTATCCGTACCAGACGTAGTCGGGTCGAGCGTTAACTCGTTATTCCAAGTTCCCGTCAAAGGTCTTTCGTCACTTTCCTGCGCAACTGCCGCAAAGCCAGCTGCGAGAACTAAAACCAACGTTACTGCTAGAAACTTTTTAGTCATTATGAGTTTTACCTCCTTTCTATGATAATTAATACAATGTCTCTTACCTGCTAGATCTAGCTTTCAATTCCTAGGAATTAGCGGATCAGTTTATATTTACCCGCGGGAAAATTTTCATAAATCACCTCCGCTTTGTAGGTTTGATTTATTTTGGTTTGTTATTATTTTTTTACCTTGCCCTCGACACGTGTTTTATATGATATAGATTTTGATAATAAAAATCAAAGGTTTGTGACCTTAGTTGAACAAAAGCGTCCAGGCCAGCGCGCCCGCGCCCAGAACTACCCCGGTAACGCCGAGAATGAAGTTGTTCTGGGACCTCTTTACCAGTTGATCGTAATTTTCCGGTCCGGCCGAAGCTCTCAATTCCTTAACCTGAGACTCGAGATTATTTACCTTGCTCTGTAACTGCGAAGTCGTCTGACTGGCCGAATCCACTCTCTCGGAAAGCTTGTAGACCAGGTCTTCCAGGGTGCTTAGGTCCTTCTGGTTCGTCGATCCCAGGTTGTTCTGGAGGTACCTGACCGTCCTGGCTACCAGAGTGGCGACCTGATAACGGGTGATCGCCTGTTCTCCCTTGTAGGTTCCCCCCGGGAGACCCGTAATTATCCCTCGTTCCGCCAAATACTGGATGTCCTGGTAGGCCCAATGATCCTTCGGTACGTCTGAGAACATGTCCTGCTTGTCTTGTTGCCCGTAGCCCACCGTAAAGAAGACGGAGATTGCGAGGCCAAATATTAGTACGAAACTCAAACTCACCTTTGCTAATTTTCCACTGTTAAACATCTTTTCCCGCCTCCTAAGCAAAATTTATTATAAAACCCCTAAACCTAAATTCAAGGACATTCAAGGCATTTAAGTTCGACAAACTTCCCCGTGTCAAACCAAGATGGTCCGTTTAGCTCCCGACAATCAACATTTGCCGGCTGCCTCGAAAGGCTAAAAGCATTATAACGCTGAGGACCTCTTTTAGCAAACGATTTCAGGCGATTTTATAGCTTTCTCTGTGCAGCGGGGACCGGCCGAGTCGTTTAACGGAATTTCTGTGCTCTTTGGTGCCGTAACCCACGTTGGATTTCCAACCGTAACCGGGGAATTTCCCCGCTTTCAGTCGCATATAACGATCCCGGGCTACTTTGGCCAGGATAGACGCCGCCGCCACGTGGAAGGACCGTTCATCCCCTTTCTTCAAAGACTTTGCCGGAATTTCCGCCTTCAAACCGAGGCCTTTGTCCAGCAATAACAGATTCAGGTCGGAGGGAATTCCCGACAACGCACGAGAAGCGGCCAGGTCCGCGGCCTCGTTGATACCTATATCGTCTATTTCCTCGCTAGTGGCCGCGCCAATCCCGACTTCTAACCCCTTACTATCCCCCAATCGGGTAAATAACTCGTCCCGAACGCCTCCGGCGAGCTGCTTGGAATCGTTGACATCACTCAAATTCCGTGCCTTCAGCGCCGAGATTCTCCCGGATACACAGCCGACGAACACCGGCCCGGCCAGTGCCCCTCGGCCCGCCTCGTCCAGCCCGGCTATTCTTCCGTGATGCTTTATAAGTTTTTCGTCGAACT
>JBDGQU010000022.1:1982-3592 GCA_042218715.1 Bipolaricaulia bacterium
AAAGAATTGAGTTGAAGCTAGTTCATCAGTCCGAATCGGCCGGGCGGCCAGACTCTAAGGTAGGGTTCTCCAATCAAAGAAGAGGCGTCGGCAAACCCCCAGAATCGGGAATCGTAACTATTGGCGCTATTATCGCCCAAAACGTAGTATTTACCCTCGGGCACCGTGACCTTTCCCACTCCGTACTTACCTTCGGCCCAGTAGCGGCGATCGAATTCCTTTCCGGTAAGCTTTTCCCCGTTGAGGTAGATGTCGCCTCCCTTTATTTCCACAGTATCCCCTCCCTTCGCAATCAACCTCTTGACATACCTCTTCTTAGTCCCGTCTTCCCGGTGGTGCCAGAACACTATAATATCCCCGCGTTTCGGCTCCCTAAAGTAGTAGCTAATTTTGTCAACGAAGAAACTATCGTGGGGCTGAATGGTCGGCTTCATCGAACCGGAGGGGACGCTCATCCTCACAGTGACGAACGTCATTATCAGCCAGGCAAGTAGAGCGGCTACGGCAAGGACGTCCACCCATTCCAGCAGGTAATCTACCGTCCGGCTCGTATTTATCCCCAGAAAGTTCAGGAGCTTGGCGCTGTAAGGCTTTTTGGTTTTTTCATTCTTCTCGCGGTTAGAGGGCATAAGGTTTCGTCCAGTTCATGTCCAAGTTAGTATTTCCGTTGCCGTCGCAGATAATATGGTCTGGCCTGGCGAGAATTGCCCTTCTTCACCAGCTCGATTCGTTCGATTTTGGGAGAATTAATCGGAAGCGTCTTTTCTACACCGATCCCGGACGAGTGTTTCCTGACGGTGATCATTTCGTTGGCACCGCTTCCACTCTTTTTCAGCAGGACTCCTTCGAATACCTGAATCCTTTGCTTTGAACCTTCCTTGACCTGCTCGTGAACTCTAACCTTGTCTCCAGGACTTATATCGGGAACGTCGTCCTTGATAAAATCGCTCTCAACCCTGTCAATTTCGTCCATTTTAATCAACTCCTGTGTTTTCCTAAATTATTAACTAATTTAAATTATTAATTTAAGCTCGACCGCTACCTCGCACTCTATCCAGCGTGACCGCTACTGCGGCCCGAACCGAAAGGTGGTTAAATTCACCGGTTCCTTCGATCGGAGGCAGTAAGTAGTCGAGCCGGGCCGTCAACTCGTCCGCCATACCCCAGCCCGTACCGAATAGAAGGAACATGGGCCGCGAATCCTCCCGGAGTACTTTCGTCGCTTCCCGGTAACTCATCTCCCTTTCGCCCAAATTCCGGGCCGAAGTCCCTACGAGCAGCGGATCGGCCTCTTCCCTGTCCGAGATATCCAAAATACCTTCATCAAGTTTATCTAAAACTGAAACCAATTCCAAGGCTTCCCCCCGGTTAGTATTTTCCCTGGTCCGTTCCTCTTCGGTCCAATAACCCCTCAACCGCCGGGCGATTTCCCTCTGAGTTTTTAACGGAGTCACTATGTAATACCGAGCCACCCCAAAGGTCTTTGCCGTTCTCGCGATATCGTGAACGTCCATGCTCGTCATGGAAGTGGTGACGATTTCGCCGCGCCGGTTCCGCATCGGATGGTGCAGTAGACCGATGTACAAATTTCCCACTTAGCTACTCCTCCT
>JBDGQU010000022.1:3692-4998 GCA_042218715.1 Bipolaricaulia bacterium
CTCGTGTGGTGTCGACTTCCTCTTCCTGGTTTTTCCCCAGGAGATCCGGTCGTAATTTCTCCGTATCCCTCCGGGCTCTGTCTCGTCTAAATTGGGCTATTTTTTGGTGATCCCCGCTCAGCAACACTTCCGGTACCTCCATGCCCTCGAACTTCCTCGGTCTCGTGTACTGGGGCGGTCCCAGGAGGTCGCCATTCGCGAACGAATCGGTCGGAGCCGATCGCTCGTTTCCGAGGACCCCGTCTACCAGGCGACCAACTCCCTCTATCAGGGCGGCCGCCGGCACTTCTCCCCCGGAGAGAACGAAATCACCGATGGAAAGCCTGTCGTCACAAATCTCCGTTACCCGTTCGTCCACTCCTTCGTAGCGTCCGGCGAGAAGGATCAAGTTCTCCTCGGAAGCCAGGTTTTCCAGTCGAGACTGATCCAGGAGTTCCCCGCGAGAACTGAGTAGAATCACTCGTCCCCCTCCTCGACCCGCTTTTATCGCCCGGACCCCCCGGAAAAACGGCTCGGGTTTCATAACCATACCCGGTCCGCCGCCGTAGGGTCTATCGTCCACGTTGCTGTGCGGGCCCTCGGCAAAGTCCCGCAAATCCCAGATCCCCAGGTTTATTTTACCTTTCCTTCGAGCCCGGGCAATTACACCCCGACTTAACAGACCTTCCAGGATCTCGGGAAATATGGTGAGAACGTCGAATATCATTTTGGGAATCAGTCCAGGATATCGACGACAACGTCCCTGTCGATCAACTCCCCGGCCCTGTTCAAGACCGTCCGCAGGGAATCCGCCGTCTTACCGTCCCGCCCCAGTAAGTGCCCGCGATCTCCTTCGGGCACGGAAATTAGGAAAATATCTACTTCTTCCGTATCAATATGATCTACACGAAGGTCTTCGGGGTGGTCAAGGAGCGGCTCAATCAGATGATAGAGCAGCTCGAGGGACATTACGGCTAGCCATACTTCTCTTCGTGTAACTTCTCCATTAGTCCTACTTCCGAGAAGATATCACGTACGGTCTTCGACGGCTCCGCTCCTTTCTTAAGCCACTCGTAAGCCTGTTCCTCTTTCAATCTTATGTCTCTGGGATCCGGTCGAGGGTTGTAAAACCCGAGATCTTCCAGGACCTCTGAGTCCCTCGACTTCGAACGGTCCAGCACGACCACGCGGTAGTAAGGCTGTCCTTTTTTTCCAGTCTTCTTCAAACTAATTCTAGCGCTCATCTTCTCCTCCCGTATTTATTGACTTACTGAGAATACCCCGTCCTGTGGACGGGGATGAATCCGAAAGTTTGTAATCAAATTGA
>JBDGQU010000023.1:0-19988 GCA_042218715.1 Bipolaricaulia bacterium
AGATATCACCTAACAGGTGAAGATAACTAAGTGTCTCAAATAAGGACTATTTTTCCTGTAGACTGAATTAGAAGTTGGTCTTAGGAGAGAGTCGAAAGACTTAGGACAAAATTATTCCTATAGGAGATTAAGATGGCGGAAAAATATCCTGTTGGCCTGAGAAAAACTAAAAGAAGGAAGGTAGTGGCTAGTTTCGAAGAAGGTCAGACACCTGAGGGCGCAAAGTATATTATCGAGAAGGACCAGCTTAGTGAACTGGGGCTGGTGCTACCCCGGGATATGCTGGGGGACGAAGAAAGTGAAAGTCAGTGGAAAGGTGTGAGGAAGGCGACGGATCACGATATCCTTCAGGCCGAATTGAACCAGGAGGAAGCCGACAAAGCCATATCAGAGGCACAGCAGCTGGCAGAGAAGCGGTCATTACCGATGAATATTATCGGGGCGGAGTACTCGTTTCAAAAATCCCAACTAAGGTTTTACTTCAAAGCGCCTCACAGAGTTGATTTTAGGGGTTTGGTAAAAGCGCTGGCACGAAGCTACTCGACCAGAATCGAACTGGAGCAGGTAGGTCCTCGAGAAACGGCTTCAATACTCGGGGGAAGGGGTCACTGTGGTCAGGAGCTTTGCTGTCGGAGGTTTCTCTATGACCCCGGGCCCGTGCCCATGGATTTTGCCGAAAAACAGGGAATTTCTGTTTCTCCCGAAAGAATTACTGGAGTCTGTGGAAGGTTAACCTGTTGTTTACAGTACGAGTTAGAGGATTACGTGGCTCGGCTTGAGGAATTACCGGAAAAAGGCACCGAGGTTAGATCGCCGAAGGGAACGGGAGAAGTAGTGAACAGAAACGTACAAAAAGAAACCATTAGAGTGAAGCTTGGAAAAGAGGAAGTTGAGGAATTTGACGCGGAGGAAATTGATCGAATTAAGGAGGATTCTGAAAAGTAAGTTTCAACTAATCTCTTCCAGTTCACCGTCGGTAAGTTCGTGTTTTAGTTCCGATAGTAAGTGCTGTTCGATTTTTCCCACGATATGGATCTCCTCTTCTTTGTATTCTTCCTTTTTTACTTCTCCGTTGTTGTGTAGCCAGTCTAGGATATCAGCCCTGTCATAGGGTAGGTTCAGCGTAATCTCTTTGACCTCGTCTCCGAGCTGGCTAGCAATTAGGTCTTTTAGCTTATCAAGATTTTCCCCTTCGAGAGCAGAGATAACCACGGAATTATCTATGCCGCTGGTAAGTGACTCGATTTCCCGTCCGGACTCCAGCAGGTCTATTTTATTTATCACGTTTATCATCGGTGGTCTCTGTTGTTCTTCGTCAAATATCTCTTCGTTTAGTATTTGGTTTACCGTCTGCCATCTAGCCTCGAGTTTATCCTGGGTTGCGTCCATGAGGTTTAGTAGCAGGTCGGCAGACCTCGCGGATTTTAACGTGGATTTGAACGCGGGAATTAACTGGTGGGGAAGTTTGCGAATTAGTCCCACTGTATCCGTTAGTAAAACCTTACGTCGATCGGGTAATTTGAACTTCCTGGTTAGAGGGTCCAGAGTGGCAAATAGTTTGTCCTCTTTAAAACCGTCCGACCCGGTGAGCCTATTTAATAGTGTCGTTTTTCCCGTATTGGTATAGCCTATCAGGGCCACTATCGGTATATTGCTCTCCAACCTCCGCTTTCTTCGGACGTCTAGTTCTTTTTCCGCTTCCTTTAACCTGTCTTGGATAGAATCTATCCTTCGCTGGACCTTTTCTCTGTCCCTTGCTAGTCTTGTTTGACCCGGACCTCTAGTTCCAATACCACCAGCCTGGCGCTCCAGGGATTCCCCCCAGCCTCTCAGTCTGGGTAGTAGATATTCGTACTGAGCAAGCTCGACCTGTAATTTTGCTTCCTTGGTTTGAGCCCGCTGAGCGAAGATATCCATAATTAATTGAGTTCTATCAACTATCTTGGCTCCGAGGTTCTCTTCAAGGTTTCTTGCCTGTGCCGGTCTCAGTTCGTCGTTAAACAGTATTACGTGCGCGCCCAATTCTGTTACCAGAGACTTGATTTCGTCGACTTTCCCCTTTCCGATGTAAAACTTGGAGTCAGGTTTGTTCCTCCTCTGGATTACCCTGTCGACTATTTCTACCCCGGCCGTTTCGGCTAAAGACCCGAGTTCCTCGAGCGACTCTTCGGTGGTCCAGAGTTCTTCTTTCTCAAGATAGTTTAGGTCTATCCCGACGAGAATTGCCCGTTCCCGAGCTTTTACCCTGGCTCTTTTACCTATCCTGTCTTCTATCAGATTCAATTCATCATTATTCATTCTCTTTTACCCTATCTATTTTTGCTCCAAGTGTTTTTAGGTGGCTCTGGAATTGGCTGTAACCTCTATCGAGGTGATGGAGGCCGGAAACTTTGGTTTCTCCTTCGCCCGCTAAACCAGCTATTACGAGGGAAGCTCCCGCTCTAATATCCGTCGCTTCGACTTCCGTGCCTCGCAACTTTTCCCTCCCTTCTATGAATACCGTATTGGAATTTGTAACGGAAATATCCGCACCCATTTTGCTTAGTTCCGCTACGTGACCAAACCTGCTATCGAAGACGGTTTCTTTTACTACGCTTTTGCCTCTCGCCAGGGTTAACATGGAGGTTATGGGAGCTTGAAGGTCCGTTGGAAAGCCCGGGAACGGCAATGTAATTATTTCCAGGTTATCCGGTCTGCCCGTGCTGTCAACAAGGATCGAGTTTTCACTTTCCTTAACTTTAACTCCTGACTTCCTGAGTTTTAGGCTGAGAGGCTTTATAGAGGAGGGGTCTACTGACTTTACTTCAATGGTGCCGCCTGTCGCGACTCCAGCTATCATGTACGTTCCGGCGGCTATCCTATCCGAAAGGACTTCGTACTGTCCTTCTCCTAGCTCATTCCCGCCGTTTACGGTTAGTATAGACCCGTCCAGTGAAATGTCCGCTCCTAGCTGGGTCAAAAATCGAGCCAGATCCCGGATTTCCGGTTCCTGGGCCCCGTTGTAAATCGTGGTCGCTCCTTCTGCTCTAACGGCAGCCATAAGGAGTTGTTCAGTTGCTCCGACGGACGGGTAGTCCAGGAAAATATCATTGCCGGTGATATCTTTTGCCCGAGCAATTATCCTTCCATCTTCCTGATTTATTTCTACGCCCAGTTTTTCCAGACCTTCCAGGTGGAGGTTCACCGGCCTTGTCCCGATATTACAGCCTCCGGGAAGGGGGACCTCTGCCTTGCCGGTCCTTCCTACGAGCGGGGCCAGAACGAGGAAGGATGCCCTCATTTTTCTTACGAGTTCGGAAGGGGCTTTGTTAGACGACACGGTTCCCGATATTCTGACCGTGTCGGGTTCGATTGTGGTTACGCTCTTCCCCAGTTCGCTAACCATTTCGAGCATGGTCTGGACGTCGTCCAGCCCGGGGACGTTTTCGAGGAGAATCTCCCCATCCGTAAGTAAAGTTGCTGCGATGAGGGGCAGAGCGGAGTTCTTAGCTCCGGCGATTTTAACTTCTCCCGATAAAGGCTCTCCGCCCTGAATAACAAGTTTTTCTGACATTTAACCGTTTCGCATTAGTTCGAGAAACTGATCGTTGTCCTCGGTTGCTTCTATCTTTTTCTTGATAAATTCCAGGGCATCCTGGTTTCCGTCCATCTCTCCAATCATCTTTCGGAGTATCCTCAACTTGTTCAGTTTTGACTCGTCTAGCAGTAGCTCCTCTTTTCTCGTACCCGTCTGTTCCATATCTATGGCGGGGTAGATTCTTCTATTAGCTAGCTGTCTATCGAGGACGAGTTCCATATTACCTGTCCCTTTGAATTCCTCAAATACGACCTGGTCGAGTTTACTTCCGGTTTCCACCAGCGAGGTTCCGATTATTGTCAGACTTCCGCCTTCCTCTATATTTCGTGCTGCGCCGAAGAATTCCTTGGGTTTGTACAGCGCGGCGGGATCTATACCACCTGAAAGCAGTTTTCCGCTGTGGTCCACTGATAAGTTGTAAGCGCGGGCCAGCCTGGTAATTGAATCCATCAGGATTACTACGTCTTTTTTCGATTCTACTAGTCTCTTTGCATTGTCAGTTACCAATTCCGCGACTTCGGTGTGGTGTTTTGGTTCCTGATCAAACGTGGCCGCGACTACCTTTCCCATATTTATTGATCGCCTTATGTCAGTTACTTCTTCCGGACGTTCGTCTATTAGTAAGACGATGAGTTCAACTTCCGGGTGATTTGCTGCTAAGCCATTTGCTATCTTTTTTATTAACGTTGTTTTCCCAGCCTTTGGGGGAGAAACAATTAAACCTCTTTGCCCCTTCCCAATTGGTGCAAATAGATCGATAATTCTCGTGGAAACGTCGTTTGGGTCGTGTTCAAGTTTTAACCTCTGGGATGGGTGGAGCGGGGTTAGGTATTTGAATTCCGTTCGGTCCCGTATTGCGTCGGGGGGAGAGTCGTTAATTGCGACGACCTTCAGCAATGCTTTGTAGTGCTCGTCGTTTTTTGGCGGTCTGGTTTGCCCCAGTACCTTGTCTCCGTTTTTTAGCCCAAATCGTTTAATCTGGGAAGGAGAAACGTAGATGTCGTTCTTGCCGGGGAGAAACGTTTTGTCCCGCAAAAATCCGTAGCCATCCGGTAGAATACCTAATATGCCCTCCGAGAAACCCTGCCCCTGTTCCTTGGCTTCCGCCTCCAGGATAGAGTAAATAAGTCCTTCTTTGTTCTGTGAATTTATCTTTATCTCGTAATCTTCCGCTATTTCCTTAAGTTCATCAAGATTCTTTTGTCTGAGTTCTTTTAATTCCAATTAACTCACCTCAAAAATTCATAAATGTTCATTTCTTGGTCCTGCGAGAGGCACAAAGGATTGGGGTCAATCATTCCGTTTATCGATTGGGGAGAGACCTACTAGTGCTTTCTGACTCCACGGTTCGAAGACAATTGAATTTTTTACCCTGGTAGAAGAACTTCCTCTAAACAATTCCGCCACTCCTGATCATAGAGCCAAGCTAATAGTCCAACTCAAATTGCCATCTAACTCGATTTCTGCTAGCCCCTTCTAAATCTTCCTTGTCGAGAGCCATCACTAGTTCTAGCCTATTAGTCAAGGATAATATATTTACTCCCCGGTGCTTGAATAGCCACACGATAAAATATCTTTAAGAAGATAACTTTATGATGAAGGGGTCAGGACGATAATTTGGTTGATTTACAAAAACATTATAGATGAATGTTAGTTATTTGTCAATAGAAGTACCCCTTCATCTTGCAGTTAGACTGCCGGGTCGAGAAGTACCGGGTTAAATTTTGACCTCAGGCTACTAATTTAACTTCGTCGGGGTAAACGTAGTCTTGATGATATTTTTGTACATCTTTAACCTGGATTTTATCCCCTCGGTAAATCCTCTTTTCTCTTCTTTCATCACGTGGGTAACCCCGGTCAATTTAACTTTTTTCGTGGACAAGTTTTCCTTTAAAGAAAGCTTGGTAAGTGCCATCTCGACTCCAAATTCCTCTGCTTTTGACTTATCCAGTGTGTTCCAAATATCCTTTGAGAGAATCCTCTGTCCCGACAGGTGAGGACTTATTTTTTGGGATAAATCCGTATTTAGTCTCCCTTTGTGGAAAACTCCGATCACCATGTCGATATCGTCCTCTCTATAGGCTCGGATCATGTCTTCCACGTGTTCGGATTTGAGCCCTTTAAGATCCGCATCCAGGAACATTAATATCTGATCAGGGGCTGACTCAACGCCCCGAGAGAGAGCGTTCGCTTTCCCCGTGTTTCTATCGAGTGTTATTAATTCCACTTCCCGGGTGCTTTCTCGGACCTTTTCCGCCGTCCTGTCGTTAGATCCGTCGTCAACGACGATAGTGTGATTAACAAATTTTGCATTGGTTATTGCTTCAAGAACGGATCCAATTCTATCCGCTTCGTTGTAAGCAGGTACTATTACGGAGACTTTCACTTGAGTCACCTTTTAGTTAATCGGGTCTGCCTAAAATGAAGAATTCTTAACGTTCCAATTTTTAATTAATTTTTAATTAACATTTCACTCGGGGTTTGTAAGTTTTAGCTCAACGACGAGATTATTTCCGCCAGTTCGTCCGCGATTCCGGTAATTTCCTGTTCTTCGATATCTAACTCTACTTTCTTCCCGGTCCTGAACTCCACCTCCAGAACTCCCTCGGCTAGTCCCCTGGGTCCAAGAATTATTTTGACCGGGATGCCTATAAGATCCGCATCGTTGAATTTTACTCCGGGGCTGGTTTCTCTGTCGTCCAGTAGTACTTCGTTTCCTCGGTCCTTCAATTCTTCGTACAGTCCTTCGCAAAGCTCGGATATTTTTTCGTCCTCGGAACCCAGAACGATTAGTTCGGCAGTAAACGGGGCTACCTCGTTTGTCCAGTTGATTCCATTATCGTCGTAATTTTGCTGGATTACGGCGGGTATCAACCGGCTGATACCGATTCCGTAACAACCCATAATGTAAGGGTTCAAATTACCGTCCTCGTCCTGGTATTTTCCTTCCAGACTTTCTGAGTATTTGGTTCCAAGCTGGAATATTTGACCCACCTCAATACTCTTGTGGAACTCGAGCTCAGCTCCACAATTGGGGCAGTGATCTCCCGGCTTGACGCTTCTTAAGTTTACAAAATTGACGTCCTCGACGTCTCTCTCCCAGTTTACGTTGGTCAGGTGGTAACCGTTTTTGTTTGCTCCCACGGTAAAGTTTGTCAGGGACTTAATGTCGAGATCGGCGTAAACAGGTATGTCTTCGGAAAGTCCTACGGGTCCGATTGATCCGAAGTTCGCTCCAGTGATATTTTTAATTTCTTCCTCTTTGGAGACCATCTCGGCTTTGCTTGTTTCGAGGTGATTCACTAGTTTCATCTCTTCGAGATCGTCTTCTCCACCGACCAGGACAGCTACCAGACCGTCGTCAGTTCTGTAGAGGAACGTTTTTACCACCTTTTGATCCGGTATTTGCAGGTGGTCTGCTACTTCGTCAACCGTCTCCATTCCCGGAGTTTTTACTTCCTCCAATTCAGCCGGGCTGGTTCCGTCCTCTTCCGCTGATACTCCGTATTTTGCTATTTCAACGTTTGCCGAGTAATCACAATTATCACATAGAACGATTTCCTCTCCCCCTTCGTCCGCTAGAGCCATGAACTCCTGAGAGTAGCTTCCTCCCATTAGGCCGGTTGGAGCTTCTACTGCTACCCAGTTAAGTCCAAGTCTGTCGAAGACCCGGGCATAAGCCTCGTACATCCGCTCGTAGGTTTCGTTCAGGCTTTCCTGAGTCGCGTGGAAGCTGTAGGCGTCTTTCATGAGAAATTCCCTCGATCTCATGACTCCGTGACGGGGTCTTATCTCGTCCCTGTACTTATCATTAATTTGAAATAGCACCAGTGGTAGGTCCTTATAAGAGTTCAACTCGTTGCGAACGAGGTCCGTTATGATCTCCTCGTGCGTTGGTCCGAGGGCGAACTGTCTTTCCTTTCTATCGGCCAGTTTAAACATTTCAGGACCGAAATCTTCCCAGCGACCGCTTTCCTTCCATAAAGATGCAGGTTGAATAATTGGTAGTTTTATTTCCTGTGCACCAGTATTGTTCATCTCCTCTCGGACCACATCTTCTATCCTTTTAAGGACCTTAAACCCCAGCGGTAGATAGTCGTAAACCCCGGCGGTTACTTTACGGATAAGTCCTGCTTTTAACATTAACTTGTGGCTTTCCATCTCAGCGTCTGCAGGGGTTTCTTTTAACGTGGGCAGGAAATAATTGCTTAGTCTCATTGATGAATCTCCTTTTTTATAGTAACGCTCCCAGTAGATCTATTCGCTGAACTATCCCGGTAAGCATACCGTCGTCGTCTACTACCGGTACCCGGTTAAGTTCGTTTCTTATTATCAAGTCAGCTACGTGAATATCTTCCTCGTCTTCGTCGACCGTAATTACGTCTTCGACCATGTACTTCGAAACCGGGTCCCCTTTTATCTCTTCCAACCTACTCGATAGCTGGTTTATATCCGGAAGGTACGAGGCGGTACGGAGCATTTCAAAGTAATTAGGCAGAGCCGCGGATATTACGTCTCGTTCGGATATAAAGCCAACTACGGTTCCCCGCTTGTCAATTACGGGTACTCCTGAAAGTTCACTTTTTTCAAGCAGAAATATTAGAGCCTTCAGGGACTGATTTTCCCTTACCGCGGTAAGGTCTTTCGTCATTATATCCTTGACTCTCATTTTAACTAGTCACCTAGTTCGTTTAACGAAATTTGTTCTAGTTGTGCCTGAACCAGCGAAGCATCACGACAGATCTTTTCGTAAACTTCGGTACTGGCCATTCCCGCTGCTAGGCCGTATCTAACGGCTTCCGGTACCGATTGACCTTCCTCTAATTGATAAATTATCCCACCAATTAAACTATCCCCGGCGCCCACTCTATTTCGTACTGTTAATTGGTCTCTGTTTGCCTCCAATTCCCATATACTGTCTTCACTAATGAGAATATCCCCCGTCAGTCCGTGGGAAAGTAGTACGTATTCAGTGCCAAAGTCCAGTATTTTGCGGCCCACGTCGATTATCGACTTGCTATCGGTCAACCGTTCCCCCATGACTTCTTTTCTTTCGCGGATATCGGGTTTAATTAGGTAAGGTCCGGCTTTCGCGGCGGGACCGACGTAATCTCCCCCTGTATTTACAATCGTTCTTATTCCCATATCTTTTGCCTGGTCCACTAATCTCCGATAGTAACTTTTGGGAACTCCCGGAGGGAGACTCCCGGAAAGCACGACACAGGAAACCCGGTGGAGCATGGTTTCGTATTGTTCGAGAAACTGGTCCAGAACACGTTCGGATATTTCCGGCCCCTCACTGTTTACCTCGATGGGATTATCTTCCTGGCCCTTTTTAAGTATGGCCACGTTGTTTCTTGTTTCTTCTGAAATCCAGGTGAAGTTAGTGACTATCCCCTCTTCTCGAAGAGAGCGCTTAATCGTTCGTCCCGTATGCCCCCCAATGAGTCCCATTGCGATGTTTTCTACGCCAACGCTGGACAGGTAAATGGAAACGTTAATCCCCTTTCCTCCTGCACTCGAGTGAGTCCGGAAGGCCCTTGAAAGCTGGGTTTCGCCTTTTTGCTCTATTTCTCTTACCCAGTAAATGAGGTCGTACGCCGGGTTTAACGTAATGGTTAGAATCATATTTACACTCCCTTCAACTATTAACCGAAATTAGCCGAAGTACTTTCCGAACTTGTTCCGGGCAAAGCGTTAAGCATTTTAACCTTGCCTGCTAGACCGAGTGAATTTCATCGGTATCTAAAGTCTTGCCTTCTCTGGAGGGTTGTTGACAAGTTCTCCCTCTCCTTCGGATTCGAGTTTCACGAGCTTAATCTCACCGATCATCTCGTTGGTGCCTCTGAACTCAATAGTCTTTTGAAATTGGTTCTTTCCATATAGTTTATCACCTTTTCTGGTTTCTCCTTCCACAAGCACTTCCACTGTCTTTCCGATAAATTGCTTATCGTATTCCTGGACGCTTTTCTTTTGACGTTCCAGAACCGTTTCTAGTCGGCGCTTTTTCTCTTCTTCCGGTACGTGATCTTCCATAGTTGCACTCCTGGTGTTTGGTCGAGGAGAGAACTTAGCAGCGTAAATAGAGCCAAATTTTACTTTATCTATTACTTCAAGAGTTCTCTCGAAGTCTTCTTCCGTTTCCCCCGGATGACCGACTATAATATCCGTTGTGACGTTTATTAGCGGGTCGATATCTCGGGCATTTTGTACGATGTCCAGGTAACCTTCTCTCGTGTAATTTCGGTTCATAATTTCTAAAACTCTATCGGAGCCTGACTGAAGGGGAAGGTGGATATGCCGGACGACGTTGGGGTTTTCTTTCATTACGTCCAGGGTTTCCTCGTCCAGGTCGCCGGGATGAGGGGTGGTAAAACTTATTCGAGGAATGTCCGTGGCCGCGGCTCGGTCCAGCAACCAGGCAAAGTTCTTTTCCCTGTCATCTAAGTCCTTCCCGAACGCGTTGACATTTTGCCCCAGAAGCTGAACCTCCCTGTAGCCATTATTTTTCAGCTCCTTAACCTCCTCGATTATTTTTTTAGGAGTTCTGCTCCTTAGCGCCCCGCGAACCCGGGGAACAATACAGTAAGAGCAGGCATTTGAACAACCCTCAGCAATTGTTACCCAGGCGAAGTAGTCGGACTTACGCAGTACGGGTAAATTCTCAAAACCGTCGGGCTTCGGAATCGACGCGGCGGGATCTCCCTGTCTTGCTCTGTTTGCAAGCTCCGGAATCTCTCCGAGGTTCGAGGTCCCAAACACGAAATCCACCCCGCCGGACCGGGAGAATAGATCCTGGCCCAGGTGCTGGGCCATACAACCACCCACTCCCAGCACGCTATCGTCCTTCCTCTCGTCCTTGATTTGCCCGATTCTCCCCAAAACCTTTTCTTCGGATTTGCCCCTTACGGCGCACGTATTAAATATTATTAGGTCCGCCTCGGACAGCTCCTCAACAGGCTTATACCCGAAATCTTTGAGGTTACCCGTGATCTTTTCCGACCTATGGAAGTTAAGCTGACAACCCCAAGTTTCGACGTACAGGTTTTTCTCCTCCATCTCACTCGCTCCTAAAAGTTTATAATGGGAATGCTAAAAGACTGGTTAGTAATTAAATTTTAAGTCAAAAATATTTTAAATGATCGAGATTGGTAAATCCAGCCATTAAAAGGACGTTAGCGTTTCCAGGGTATTAAGAACCTTTACATCAATCTTGCGAGCAATCCGTTGACCAACTTAGCTGAGACCCCTTCTGGACCTGAGGAGGTTAAGTTGGTCCTGATAACTTATTATCCTATAATCAAAATATAAAAGTTGAATCCGGAGGAATAAACTTTGAGAAGAAATCTGGTAGTAATACTGATTATCGTTCTATTAACTGGCGTCTATCCTGCTTCTGGCAACCGGGCGCGGGCTCAGGAGATTGCTAAAAACTACCCCTTCGAAACGGCACTCGAGCTATCAAGGATTCTCGACAGGCAGTTTATATTTTCGTTTGTGAAGAAAGGATGTCCCCATTGTCAGGAGTACAAAGGTAAGATACTATCCGATCCCGACGTAAAAGGATTTTTGAACAAGCATTTTATACTTTCGCTAGTTCCCGTGGGCAAAACTTTTGAGATTGAATTGCCGGAACGGGGAAAAGTCACGAATATACAGCTTGCGTCTGGTTTAGGTGCGAAAGGAACTCCCACCACCTACGTATTTTACCCCCCTGATCCTGGCCTATTGCAGGAGGGAAGAGGGATAACCAGGTTCGAAGGCCCTCCTCCAGATCCTAGCTCAATGGTGGATTTACTCGAAAGGTTAGCCGCCGAGTCATTCAAGAAAAGCGACAAGGAGAGTTCGACCGATTCTTCCTACTACAATTACACTCCTTCAGTAAAGCAAATAACCAAAAAGGATTTTAATTTATTGAAGGAGGTCGAGATAGGAATTCCGATTGTTTCGGAAAAAGTAGCGTTATCGTCCCTCCCGCAGGCCCCGGAACTGATCGTAAATATATCCTCCAGTGACTCCTCGAAGGAATATTCCAAGAAGATAGTTTCTGAGACTGATGTAAAAAAGGTATTCCTGGTCGAGAGTTGAGTTAAATTTTGTTACACAGGAAGGAGTACTTTGATGTGGGAGCTGGAAAAGGATTATTAATTAGTTTAGGGTCTGATAACTTATTGCATCCATGTTTATGACAGCTGTCCGTGCGATCCTTGATTAATTGGTTACAATGGTGCAAATGTTACCGAAATCGACAAAAACAGCTGTTTTTTCGTTGATAATTCTAATCTTGTTAACTACGTCCGCTACGGCACCTGGCTGGCAAATCCGGAGTTCACCGGTACGAATTACGATTGACGCCGGCCACGGGGGTTACGATCCGGGGGCGATTGTTTCGGGAACGGTTGAGAAGAATATCAATCTGAAGATAGCTTTAAAAGTAAAGGAACTGGGCCTTAATCATCCCTCTTTGAAGTTCGTCCTTACCAGATCCTCTGATACGTCCGTATCCCTTCTAGATAGGTTGAGATACGCGGAAAGACAGGGAAGCTCGGGTTATCTATCGATACAGGCTAATTCGTTCCGCGATCCCGGTGTTCACGGTATCGAAACAATACTCGATCGAACCCGCAGAAGAGGGGAACCTAGCTGGGATATGGCGCGCTCAATTCAAGAATCCCTAGTTGGCAGTACCGGCGCGAAGGATCGAGGGATTCACCATCAAAGACTTTATACGAGGTATACGAAGATTCCTTCGGCCATGGTGGAAGTGGGATTTCTTACCTCGCCTTTGGATAGAGGAAGACTTCTGAGTGAAAAATATCGGGAATCAGTCGCCCGGGGAATTATTCAGGGACTCCTGATATACTTTTCAAAATAAAAATCCAGGTTACTGGTTGGTTTTCCATTTGTGTACGGTCCAATGATTAAATTAATTCTTTCTTTACTCGTCAGGTGAAACCATGGAAAACAATACGTTCGCCTGGATAGCGGGATTTGCGATTTCCGCGGCGTTCGTTAATAGTCTGGGAATAATAACTATATTCAGATTCAATAAGTGGGCGAAGAAGGCGAAAACTTACTTCATTTGTTTCGCCGCGGGTATGCTTATTTCCACCCCTTTAATGCTGGCTCTCCCGAAAGCTTTTGAAAGGTCGGGAAACGCCGGCTTCTTGGCCCTGGCCGGTTTCCTGTTTATGGTTTTTAGCAATAAATTTATTCGTTATCGAACCAGAGAAGAACCACTGGCTTTCGGGGTAACTGCGGTAGAAGGTATAGCGATCCATTCTCTCGTAGACGGAGTTATTTACGTGGTGACATTCGAGGCGTCTATTTTGATTGGGATTATGGCCGGTTTGGGTCTCGTAATCCACGAATTCGCTGAGGGGATAATAACTTACACAGTTCTATTGAGAGGAAATGTCAAGCGAAGGACTGCAATGGTTTATGCTTTTTTTATAGCTGCTCTTACAACGCCCATAGGGGCATTCGCGGCTTACCCCTTTATAGATAAATTTACGGACTCCAGTATTGGGCTAATGCTCGGTTTCGCTTCCGGAGTACTGATTTATATTTCCGCCTCTCACCTTCTTCCCGAAGTACGAGATACCGAAAAGAAGCATTCGCTGGTGGCTTTTTTGCTTGGAGTCTGTTTCGCCGGATTTATCGTTTTAGTGAGAATTTGAACATTTACGAGGGGAAGAAGGCCAGGTCCAGGGGGGTAATTATTTGAATTGTAATTACAGTACCTGCTATAAGCGTTGTTATTAAGGTTATAACTGTTCCGTACTTCAGCCAGTACTTCATAGAAATCGGCTCTTCGTGATCTTCGCTTATTTTGACTATCATTACGTTGGCGGAAGATCCTATATAGGTAGCGTTCCCACCGAATCCCGCTCCGAAAGCGAGCGCCCACCACAGTATGTTCGAATCCCCTGTCAAGTTTGCGGACAAAGTCCCGACTATCGGAAGCATAGCCGCGGTAAAAGGTATGTTATCAACCAACCCCGAGCCCAGGGCTGTTAGAAATAGTATTATCAACGCTGAGAAGAGAAGGCTGCCACTGGTTAGGTGGAGTACACCGCTGGCAATTTTCGTCAATAGTCCAGTATTAACTACTCCGTGAACAACTACAAACAATCCGGCGAAAAAGAGCAAGGTACTCCACTCAACCCGTTCAAGTATCTCGTCCATATCCGGGCGGGTTAAGATTAATACCAGCGCAGCTCCAGTGAGAGCCACCGTGGCAGGAGTAATGGTTATAACACTGTGGAGAATGAACAGCACGATTATGAAACCTAATCCTAGTAAACTTTTGTTTAACAAAGTCCAATCCGATATTTCTCTCGTTGCTTTTCTCTCCATTATATTCTGAAGGGCTTCCTCGTGAATTTTATTATTTTCTTCCTTGGATTTTTTAGAAAAAATTAATTTGAAGACGATTACCGTAACTACGGTGCAAATTGCCACTGTGGGGGCCAGGTTATGTATGTAATCCAAATAATGAAATCCCCCGGCACCGGAGATCATTATATTTGGGGGATCGCCGACTAGAGTGGCCACGCCACCTATGTTGGAAAAAAGCCCCTGGGTAAGCAATATAGGCTTTGGATCGATTCCCAGAACTGAACTTATTGACATTGAGATCGGAGCTATAAGCAGTATAGTTGTTACATTGTCTATTGTGGTGGACAAAAAAGCAGCGAGAAAACCAAAAAGCAAAATCATGAAGAAGTAGTTTCCCCGGGATAATTTCACCGCCCAGATGGCCAGAGTTTCGAATAATCCTGTGTCCTTCAGTATGCCGACCACTATCATCATTCCCAGCAGGAGCCCTATTGTGTTCCAGTCTATTGCTTCAGTTATTACCTCTTTTTCGGTGTAGAAACCGAGAAAAAGGCCTGCGACTACCATGAGAGTTCCGCCCGCTACGGCAGCGAGGGATCTTTCCACTTTATTCGTGAGAATAGCCGTATACGTGCCCAAAAATATCAAGGTGGAAAGCAGGAGTTCCAGGCTCATTTAGGTTGCCTCCGGTTGACAGGGGCAAACCCCGTCAACTATCTACATGTAGCCTAATTGCATCCCGAAAAATAGAAACAAACTCGCCAGAGTTAGGTTCAGAATCGTGAGAGGTACGCCGATCTTCAGCCATTTGGTAAAAGTGATAGCGTTGTCCGTTCTTTCACTTAGAGAGACGGTAATTACATTTGCGGATGACCCCACGGGTGAGCTTATTCCCCCTAGCACCGCTCCCAGAGCCAATGCCCACCAATAGGAAGTCAAATGAATTCCATGGATGCTGCCTAGCCCCTGAATCACCGGTACTAGAGCTATTGTAAGGGGTACGTTATCGATTATTCCCGACAGTATGCCGGCCAACCATACGAGCACCAGTGGCGCTAGCAACGGGAAGTTTTCGGCGATGACTCCAAATTCCCGGGCTATTTGCTGTATTATTCCCGCCTCTTCCAACCCCCCGACAAGCACAAAAAGCGAGCCGTAAAAGAAGAGGACGCTCCACTCCACGTCGGCGAGTGTTTCCTTGACATCCGGCCTTATTAATACCAGAGCCAGAGTGGCACCAATAAAGGCTACTGTCTGTGGTTCAAGGCCTATCATCCCATGAATCAGGTACAGCGCTATTACAACTACTATGACCCCTGCGGCCTTCTTTAAGTCAATCCAGTCTTCTACGGTTCTTGCGGGATCCATTTCTTTCAGGGCCTGGCTCTGAACGGAAGTTGAACTTAATGTTTTATTGAATTTGAACCAGAAGTATAAGACCGATATAAGCCAGATGACTACCGCTATCGGTCCAAGATGGGTAACAAATTGAGTAAAGCTTAAGTCCGCCGCCGATCCTATCATTATGTTAGGAGGAGCTCCTATCAGGGTGGACATACCTCCCACGATTGATAGCATTGATTCAGAAATAAGGAAGGGGATGGGTGACAGCCCAAGTAAGTCTGTAATTGACAAAGTCGTTGGGGCGACGAGTACCATAGTCGTAACGTTATCCATTACGGCTGAGGCAACTGCGGTAAATGCCCCCAAACCCAAAAGAAGCAACCACACTCTACCCTTGCTCTTCTGGGCAATGATTATAGATAGATATTCTATCAGGCCGGTTCTCTGGACTGTACCAACCATAATCATCATTCCCAGAACCAGGGTTATGGTATCGAAGTCTATAGCGGAAAATGCTTCCGGCTGGGTGTAGAATCCGAAGGCTATACCGGATAGAAGGATAGTTAGAGCTCCGGCTAAAGTCACGATAGTACGGTCTATCCGCTCAGAAAATAAGACGATATATGTTATAGTGAAAACTGTGAGGGCAATAATCCAGTTCATATAACTCATAATAACTAGATTGGGTGGTTAAATCAACAGACACTGGTGGGGCAATTCCGGCAATTATTTCACCGGACTAGGCTCGGGAACCCCTGTCTTTATCCCAGTTAAGCTTATTTCTCACAGTCTCAAAGAAATTGCTTTGAGAATGAGGGACCAGCATAAGGGTAGGTGTTTCTGACTTGTCTATTATTACCGATTTATTTCGCTTCAGATCTCCGATATCTCTTCCATCTATTTGAATAGATACCGGGGTATTCGTCTTGATCCGTATTTCCGTTTCGTCCGAGCATATTATCGGTCTGAGTCCCAGTTTATGTACATTGAGAGGAGTTATGCTGAAGGCAGAAGTGTTACGGGTAATAAGAGGACCGCCACAGGACAAAGAGTAAGCTGTAGAGCCGGTAGGGGTAGACACAATCAGGCCGTCACCCGGATAAGTGGCTACCTTTTTGGAGTCCAAAAAGAGTTCGACCTCCGCCAGACCCGACGTGGCACCCCTGGATATAGTTACTTCGTTTAATGCTGTGAAGTCGGAACTTTCGGGCGATTCCTCGAACTCTATGCTACAGCGAAGACGCGATAGTTCTTTTACGGAAGCTCCACCGTCAAAAACTCTGGTGAGATTTTGGGCGAGATCGGACGAATCCAGGCCAGTGAGGAATCCCAGTTTTCCGAGGTTAATTCCGAGTATTGGGATTCTGTAAGGTGCAATCAAGTCCGCTGCCTGAAGAAATGTGCCGTCACCGCCCAGGCTGAGGAGGACTATTTCTCCCTCGTCATTTTCCGCTTCTTCTCTGACTTCCTTTCGGTTTGAAGCCGTCGTGAGCGGCACGTCGTTGGACTCACACCAGGTTTTTATTGTTTGGGTAACCTCGGTGACCTTGTCGTTCTCTTTACCTTTGTAAAGTATGATTCGTTTATTCATCATCTAACTCCCTCTCTGTGTGACAGGTTAACTCAGCTCGGTTCTTTAACCACATACAAAGCTAATATTTAGCCCCTTAACTCCCCTTCGCCTCTTACCTGGCAACTGATTTGTCCTTTAAACCTGAAAATACCCGAAATCCCGGGAGCCAGGCAGCGGGTGTGGGTATAAATGATAAAATTAGGTCACCCTCGCTGAATTTCCTCCTAGTTTTCATTTCATATTATTGTAAAGAACTGAGTTAGTCGAGATAATTCCATTTGCAGAGGATTCTTTCAAGGAACTCAACTACCCCGTATAACCCCAGTCCCAGCATGGCGAAAGCAAGAATACCTGCAAATACATCGGAATATGCAAATACTTTCCAGGAATTGTTAATATAATACCCCAAGCCTACATTAGTGTAAGATAATTCGGCGAGATATAAAGCGGCTATACCCAGTCCTATACTTACTCGGGCGCTGCTTAATACACTGGGAAGGGTTGCGGGAATTACTACGTGCCGGTAGATCTGTAACTTGTTTCCCCCTGAACTCCTTACTGCTTTTATCCACTGGGGCGAGATATTCTTGGCGGCGTCTCTTGCACTTATTGCTACCTGAAAAACGGCTACGAGAAATATAAATATGACTCGTGAAATGTCTCCTAAACCGAATAGTATTAAGATCACGGGGAGAAATACTATTTTGGGGATCGGGTAAACCAGGTAAAGTATCGGTGACACGAATCTACTGATTTTGTCCTCGAATCCGACTATTAAGCCAGCTAAGGATCCAACGAAAATAGCTGCTATTAATGAAACCACGAGGCGTAGAGCACTTCTAACAAAGTTTGGCCAGATTATTTCCCAGTGGTAGATTAAGGTCGAGAAAGCGCTTATTGGGTTCGGAAGTATAGAGCTCTGAGGGCCCGAAAATACAAAATCTACGGAAATACTGGCAAGCCACCAGAGAAGTAATACGAAGGTAAAACTTGCGCTATATCGCATTAAATCCTTTATCAAGGTAGCTCCTGTCTCGTTCTTTTAACCGTCCGATAAAATTCCTCACTCCGTCGAAAAGCGGTCGTCCCCATACTTTCGTTTTCAATACAATTTTTTACGCTGGCGGGGGCTTTAGAGAGGATAGCAATGTTGCGGCCAAGAAATGAAACTTCTTCGATGTCGTGGGTAACCAGCATCATCGTCAGATTCCTTTCCTGCCAGAGTTTTAGGACTTTGTCCTGTAGACCTTCTCTCGTAAACTCGTCTAAAGAAACAAACGGTTCGTCCATCAACAATATCTCAGGATTTACGGCAAGAGCCCGCGCAAGACCTAGTTTTCGCTTTTGGCCTCCGGAGAGTTGAGACGGGAAACTATCTTTATAGGAGTAAAGGTCAAGCTCGTAAAGTAAATCTTCGACACCGCTTTTGTCACCCTGAAGGCCGAGTTCCAGGCCCAGTGTTGCGTTCTTCCAGATGGTCTTCCAGGGCAACAATCCAATATCCTGAAGTATTAATGCGATTTTGTCTTCCGTCGTATCAATCGTTATCTCACCTGAATAGTTTTCGTGCAATCCAGCGATAGTGTGAAGTAATGTGGTTTTGCCGCAGCCGTTGGGTCCGATAATACCCAAACTTTCGCCTTTGTTAAGGGAAATGGTCAATTCGGATATAACTTTTTCTCTGACTCCCCCCGATTCGTACTCTACAGCGAGATCAAAAATCTCTATCATTTGGATTTATCGGCCAGGACTGCCGAAGATGCCTCATAAGCTTGTTGGAAGGGTATTTTATTCTTTAAAAACCCTTTGGAGATAGTCCAATCCATAACTGAATCGAAAATGGACCTGTCTAACGGTTTTGGGCGAGAAAAATGAGGAATGTCAAACAGGTTAGCAAATTCTTCAGTAAACTCCACGTCTTCAATTGCATTTTGGAGGCTGGGAAGCGTTTCCGATAGTATCTTCGTCGTGAGCCCCAGAAGTTGTAAATTGCTACTGTCATTTGTCTCTTTCAGGGCGATTTCCCACCCTTTATAAAACCTATTGACCAGTTCCGTATTTTTTTCTAGCAGTTTTCGGTTGAAGGCAAGTACGAAGGGCGGGAGTGTCACGTTGGCGTAATCGCTTATCAGAGAGGCCTGATGAGCCTTAAATTCAGGATTTTTAAGAGCTAAAGTCAGCACAGGTTCCGGTAGGACAGTGGAGACGAAGTTACCGTTGAGCAGGCCGTACAATCGCTTTATTATGTCTTCCTGGTCTACGTAGTAAACTTTGTCGTTTGCCTCGTATCCCTCCGTTTTTATTAACTTATCCGTAGCGAAATGATCGTCCCGGCGAAGAGAAAGAATAATGGACTTTCTGGCGGAGCTATCTAACCAGTTTTCTACGAGGTCGGCTAGTGAAGAAATTTCGTAGAGATTACTGGTAACCAGACCAAAATATCTTCCCGATTCGTTCGGATCGAAGACGGAAGCAGAAATCTTGAGATTTCTTCTACCCCGTATTGCGTAGAGGGAGCTGGAAAGTCCGGTAATACTGCAATCGGCCCTTCCCCCGCTTACCAGCCTTGCCGCGTCGCTGGATCCTTTAGAAGGAATTAAAGTTAGTTCTATGCCCTGATTCGCGAACGGCTTAACACCGTCTTCCTCCAGGAAAAACTTTCGCTGAACACCTTTAACTAGAGGTAAAGCAGCCATCGTTGGCGGATAGGCTACTTTCAGCTCGGTTAAATTGGAATTCGTTTGCGCTGAAAAAGCCAGGTGATTCGTAACCGCTGAAATAGAGGTCGTCCCCAGTAGTTTTATGAATTTTCTTCTGGTTAGTTTCATTTTGAGTTAGTTAGGTAGATACCTTTACCCCGTTCGTTTTTAATGGATAGAAAATTATAGCCCAGGTGAAGGAAAGCTTCAATTTCAATGAATATTAGAGCTGACACCTTCGGTTTACCTGAGGGGGTCTTTTAAAAAGGTCGAAGAGAACAGTTAAATTAGTCTTTCTACAAAACCATCACTTTACGGGTATCCCGACTAAGAGGAGATTAGGGTAGGATAATTACATTTTAAGTACAAATATTAATATCGGTATTTTGGTTATGATCTCTTGAAATCCCCCCACCCAACCACTATATTTTCTATCGCACAACTCGTAACCAGT
>JBDGQU010000024.1:0-1632 GCA_042218715.1 Bipolaricaulia bacterium
CTGGCAATATCGGTGGTTTACATTCCGACTTACTTTCGGGTTACCAGGAGCGAAGTATTGACAATAAAGGAAGAGACATTTGTGGAAGCAGTTCACGCGATGGGAGCGAGTCCTTTCCGGACAGTGTTTAAACATATTGCTCCAAACGTCGTAAACGCAATTATGGCAGTTTCCTCGTTTAACATCGCGGACGCAATACTGACCGAAGCCGCATTAGCTTATCTGGGCTTTGGCCTGCCACCTCCGACTCCCGACTGGGGCTTTGACATCCAGAACGGTCAAAAATTTCTCCAGGCCGGTTACTGGTGGCTGGTTACCTTTCCCGGGTTAATGATTGTATTCCTTTCTCTGGGATTTGGTTTAGTGGGTGAGGGAATTAGTGACTTGCTTAACCCAAAGAGACAGCAACAAAAAACAGGTTAATAAGCGTCATAAGGGTACAGAGGTTGCAGGGGATGAAATTAAGTCTTCGTTTTTTATTACCAAAACTAGCTCTGAGATCCCTGGGGTTCTTGATTCATTGATCTCATTAACTCAATTCTTTCACCTTTATAAACGTAACATGATTTTTATCGGACAGTTCGTCGCAGGCGGCCTTTCGGTCAGGTACTGGGACCTGACCTTCTGTTTTAGTAGTACGAAGCATACGATAGTCGGGGGTTTCTACCCCCGGTGTCGACGGAAGTCGAAGTGTTGGTCTATTTCCTTTGGTAACATGACCAATGAACAAGTCTCGACAGTTAGACCTGCCACAACAGCGGCCCTAGAAAGGGCCGCCTATCGAAGATTTAAAGTGATGAAAGAATTGAGATTAAGAAAAGATAAAAAGAGACCTAGATTAATGGGCCCGGTAATCGTGACGTTTTGTAATTTTAGCGAGAATATTTTGGTTGATCCTTAATCCTATTTGGTGTTAAACTTATTATCGTAAAGTAGTGTCGGACAAGAGAAATGGTTTTAGCAAAATTGGAAGGATAAGTAGGATATATAATGTTTTCAGGAGGTGGTAAAGGATAATAACCGTTGAAGGTGGATTTGGAAGATATTAATTTAAGGGAGTTTTAATTAAGGAGGTCTGTAAAATATGAAAAAACTTTCTATATTTGCTCTAGTTGCAGTTTTAGCGGTAGGATTTTCGGTCGTTGGGTTTTCAGCGGGAGGTCCGGATACGTTAGTAATCGGAACGACTGACCGCGTAACCCAGTTGTCTCCTGCCAATTCATACGATCATTATAGCTGGCACGTCTTGAGGATGTTAAGTGACTCTTTGCTGAAGATTAAGCCGAAGAGCACCGAAGTTGGACCGGCTCTGGCGAAGGACTGGGAAGTCGGACCAAAAGCAAAGGTTTACACCTTCCACTTAAGAGAGGATGTCACGTTTACAAACGGAGATAAATTTACGGCAGAAGACGTGAAATGGTCGTTCGAGCGAGCAATGAAATTAGACGGGCCGGAAGGTGGAGTATTTTTAATCAAACAACCGATAGATACGATAGAAGTAGTAGATAAATATACAGTTAAGATTACCTTAAAAGAACCAAACGCTACCTTCCTCAAACGCGTTACCGGTCAGGTTGGTCCAGCCCTTATCTGGAATAAAAACGGAACACCGGCCGACAAGTTCGCCAAAGG
>JBDGQU010000025.1:0-7123 GCA_042218715.1 Bipolaricaulia bacterium
CTACGGCATACGACGAGGCGGAAAAGTTAAACGATAAGGCAGTCTCCCCGGAACACTTGTTGCTAGCTCTTCTTAGAGCTAAGAATACAAGAGTATACAAATTCTTAAAAGACAACGGGCTGTCCTACCATCACGTGCTTCGCGTAGTCAAGAGAAACGACGAGGAAGAGCTGTCCCTGCCACTCCAGGACGAGCTAGAACCAACATCCCAGCTGAAGAAGATAATGAAAATGGGATACGACGAAGCAAGGTCTAGCCAGGGCGAAAATAAAATTGAGCCCGCTCATCTCCTGATAAGCATTTTAGAGGAAGGCAACGGAACCGCTTCCTCGGTAATAAAGCAATTTGGAATCACTACCAGAAAAGCCAGATCCTACTTCTCTATGGTTCGCAAGAGCGATACCAATAAGGGAATGGAACTAAAACTACAATCAACTGAAAAGGGCGGCCAGGAAGAAGGGGTATTAGAAGAATTCGGGAGAAATCTGATTGAAGAAGCTAAACAAGACAAACTTGACCCAGTAATCGGGAGAGACGAGGAGATAAACAGAGTAGTACAGACATTAACGAGAAGAAAAAAGAACAACCCCGTACTTATCGGCGAAGCAGGGGTTGGCAAGACTGCAATAGTAGAGGGACTGGCTCAGAAGATAGCAAACCAGGAAGTTCCAAGAATTCTGGCGAGCAAGAGGATCTACGAAGTCGATATGGCGGCCATGGTAGCGGGAACAAAGTATCGTGGGGAATTCGAACAAAGGCTAAAAGCCCTGATTAACGAGGTCACCAATAAAGACGAAGTAATCCTGTTTATTGACGAACTCAGTACAGTTGTCGGGGCTGGAGGAGCAGAAGGTGCTATAGACGCTTCTTCGATCCTAAAACCGCCATTAGCCTCCGGAGCCATACAGAGCATAGGTACGGCAACGATCGACGATTACCGGAAATCTGTAGAAAAAGATCCTGCTTTAAAAAGACGGTTTAAGACGATCACCGTAGACGAACCAACCATTCAACACACGATAAAAATTCTCAAAGGTATACAGGACAGATACGAAAATCACCATAGCGTAAAGATAACTGAAGAAGCAATAGAACAAGCCGCCAGGTTGAGTGACAGATACATAACAGGCCAGTTTTTGCCGGACAAGGCAATAGACCTCATCGATGAAACCGCGGCAAAAGTCAGACTGGAAAACTTCAATCTTCCTCCGGAACTAAGGGACGTTTCAAGAGAAAGGATCACGGTAAAACAGCAAGAAGAAGAAGCTACGGAAGAGGGGGATTACGAGAAAGCGGCGGAACTGAGAGACCAAAGAAAAGAGCTCATGGAAGAGCTAGAAAATTACGAAGAGAACGAAGATAAGTCCCATAACGGTGATGGTCTGGTAGAGGGGAAGGATATAGCGGAAATGGTTTCTTCCTGGACCGGTGTACCCGTCGGACGCCTTCAGAAGGAAGAGAGAAAGCGAATGGTGGACATGGAACAAGAAATTCACAAGCGGTTGATAGGTCAGAACGAAGCGGTAAACGCAATCTCTCAGTCTCTCCGCAGGGCATACGCCGGCGTAAAAGACCCAAACCGTCCGATCGGTTCCTTCATGTTCCTCGGGCCAACGGGAGTGGGAAAAACCGAACTTAGCAAGACCCTTGCCGAGTTCTTGTTCGGAGACGAAGAGGCCTTAATCCGAGTAGATATGTCTGAATACATGGAGAAATTTAATGTTTCAAGGTTAACCGGCGCACCTCCCGGTTACGTTGGTTACGAAGAGGCAGGAAAGCTAACCGAGGCAGTAAGGCACAGACCACATTCGGTTATCCTGTTTGACGAGATAGAAAAAGCTCATCACGACGTCTTCAATATTCTACTCCAGGTCATGGAAGACGGAGTCCTTACCGATTCTCAGGGGCGCCAGGTTAACTTCCGAAATACCGTAATGATAATGACATCCAACCTCGGCGGAAAGCTCATCACTGACAAGACACAACTCGGGTTCGGCTCCAAGGAAGTGGACTCGAAAGAATCCTACGAAGAAATGAAGAGCATGGTTATGGACAAGGTAAAGGACGAGTTCCGACCTGAATTCCTCAACCGGCTGGACGACCTGGTTGTGTTCCATCAGCTAACGGAAGACGAAGTATTTAAGATAGCAGAACTCATGCTGGACAAGCTCAAGGAGAGGTTAGTCGAGAAACATGGGCTGAATCTAGATATTTCTCGATCCGCTAAAGAGCTTCTCGTGGAACAAGGTTACGACTCCAAGTACGGAGCGAGACCGATGCGCCGAACGATTGAACGGCTGATTGAAAACAAGATTTCCGACCATCTCTTACAGGGTGATTTTGACGATACAAGTACGATTTCCGTAGATTCCGAGGACGACGATATTCTTCTCGAGGGGGTAAGCAATAAGAGCGCCGTCGGAGTTGGAGATTGATAATGGATGGCTTACAAATGTAATGAATGTGGATATACTTCCGTCGAATGGCTGGGACGCTGTCCAAAGTGTGGAGAATGGGATAGCTTTAGTCAGGGAGATTACGACGAAAACCCCGACAAGGGCGATTTTATAGACGAATCACCCAAACCGCTCTCGGAAATCTCGTTCGATTCAAAACAAAGGTTTCCCACTGGCATTGGGGAGTTTGATCGCGTTCTCGGCGGGGGATTAATTCCAGGCTCCGTGACCCTTCTTGGTGGAGATCCCGGTATAGGGAAATCTACGTTACTGCTCCAGGCTGCAACCAATATAGCTCAACAAGGAAAAGTTCTATACATTTCCGGGGAAGAATCCTCCAAACAACTCAAGATGAGGGCAAACCGCCTCAACTTATCCTCCAGTAACCTGATTATCTACAGCGGACAAAGCCTAGAGAATGCTATATCTCACTTAAATGACCTGGAACCGAGCTGTGTTATCGTGGATTCGATCCAGTCACTTCAAAGCACCGGCAATTCCTCTTCTCTGGGAAGCACCAAACAGGTCCGCGAGCTGGGACGGGAATTTACTCGACTAGCAAAAGAGAAAGAAATCGCTACACTACTAATTGGCCACATAACTAAGTCAGGGGATTTCTCCGGACCTAAAACTATCGAACACCTGGTAGATACTACGATTTACTTCGAGGGTAAGCGGGACAATAACGTTAGACTGATGAGGCCGGAAAAAAATAGGTTTGGCTCGACAAGACTTCTGGGTCTTTTTCAAATGACGGAGGAAGGACTCCAAGAAATATTGAATCCTTCCCAGTTCTTCGCCAAGAAAAACGGTCACTCTGATCAAAAGGGAACTGCGACTGTATGCACCGTCGAAGGAACGCGTCCCATTCTCGTAGAAATTCAGGCTCTGGTAACCCCTTCAAACTCTGGAGGTAGCGCTCAGAGAAAGACTACAGGACTGGACTACAACAGGGCGTCACTGCTTTTCGCGGTTATCCAGAAACAACTCGGTATTAACCTTCAGGAATTCGATATTTACCTCAACGTGGTAGGGGGGTTTAAGGTAGAAGAGACAGCTGCGGACCTGGGAATTGTGAGCGCCATCCTATCAAGTTTCCAAAACCGAAAGATAGATAGTCAAACCGTAATAATCGGGGAAGTTGGATTAAGCGGTGAAATACGTCCGGTAAAAAATTTGAAGTCGAGAGTTAACGAAGCCAAAAAGCTAGGATATCGAAGAGCTTTATTACCGGAAACTCAACTGGAATTGGGTGAATCCGACACGAACGTAGAGCTCAAACAGGTCAAAGAGCTGGCTGATGTCGCTGCGGAACTTGAATTGAGGGAGTAATATGCCATTCGAAACTTTAGAAGAACTGCTGGAAGAAATTGCTCCGGGCACCACCCTCCGTGATGCGGTAGACAGGATCGTGGAACAAGGTCATGGAGGCTTGCTGGTTCTCTCCGCTCTGGAAGATATTGAGGATATAATAACTACCGGCTTTCAGGTCGATACGGAAGTTACTGCCCAACGATTGAGCGAGTTATCGAAAATGGACGGGGCAATTGTAATCGACGACAATCTCAGAAAGATAACTTACGCCAACGCCCACCTTTCCCCCGACCCATCTATAGAAAGTTTGGAAACGGGGACTAGACATAAAGCGGCAGAACAAACCGCCAAACAATTAAGGCTACCAGTAGTAGCAATTTCGGAAAGAAGGGACAGAGTAACGGTCTACTACAAAGATCAGCGATACATTTTACGAGACATTTCTACGATAATGTCTAAAGTAAACCAGGCTCTATTAATTATGGATCAATACAGAGGGAACTACGACGAAGCTCTGCAGGAGTTGACCGCACTGGAGCTGGATGGAAACGTCTTACCCTTCCATGTAGCGAACCCTCTGACAAAGATCGGTCAAATGCTGACGCTCAAAGAAGAAATCCTGAGAATGTTCGTCGAACTTGGAGAAGAAAAAGCGCTACCGGGACGGCAGCTTGATAATATGATTGCCGGTATAGAAAGGGACCTGGAATTCATTATTAAAGACTTCCAAAAAACTGAACCAGAGGAGGGCTTCGAGGAGATCCGTGAAAGAATAATCGATCTCTGCACCGATACCCCCCCTTCTACGAAAAGTATCATGGGGCTACTTGGCTACGAAGAAGAGGATTTAGACGATTTCCTATCACCCAGGGGCTACAGGATCCTTCATCAAATACCTAGATTACCCCACACAGTTATAGAGAGAATGGTAGACAAATTCGGAAATTTAGAGGGGATCCTGGCAGCAGATAAAGACGAGTTACAGGAAGTAAAAGGGATAGCGCAAACCAGGTCGAACACGATCAAGGCCGGATTAAGGCGACTGGAAAATAGAATTACCCTAATGGAGGAGTTAGAAACTTGAACGAGACTAAAAAAATTCAAGAATCCACGAACCTATTGGCAGAGAGATTAACTCAAAACCCCGATATTGGAATGGTACTTGGCTCAGGGCTATCCGAAAGTTTAACACCTCTTTTAGAAGGAACTGAAGTAGTTAGCTGGAGAGATATTCCTCACTTTCCTGAACCAACCGTGGAAGGACACGAGGGTAAGTACCTAGGAGGCACCTTAAACGGCAAAAATGTTCTGATACAGCAGGGGAGAATCCATTGGTACGAGGGATTGCCTTGGGATGACGTAATATACCCGATAAGAGTTCAAAAAAACATTGGAATAAATAGCTTAATAATGACAAACGCGGCCGGGGGAATAAATGAGAACCTCTCACCCGGCGATCTATGCTTGATAACGGATCACATTAATTTCTCCGGAGATAACCCTCTACGAGGTCCAAACAACGAAGACTTCGGACCAAGGTTTCCCGACCTATCCCACGCCTACGACGAGGAGTTACGGGAGGTTGCTCTCGAAGCCGCCGATCGAAGAGGACTCAACCTTAAGCAGGGAGTTTATGCCATGACGTCGGGGCCAAGCTACGAAACACCGGCAGAGATAAGAGCTCTCAGAAAACTAGGGGCCGATCTGGTAGGAATGTCCACGGTTCCCGAGGTTATTACGGCGAACCACTCTGATATGAGAGTACTGGCAATATCCTGTGTTACAAACAAGGCCGCCGGTATGCAGGATAAATTGACCCACGAAGAGGTCCTGGAAGTAACGGAGAGGACAAATCAAACACTGGGGAATCTTATCGGTGAGATAGTGAAGGGTATTTAAATACTCCGGAGGTACAAAACACGGTTTATTTATTCTTTTTCTTCTGAACTACCTTACGAAAACTACCGATCGACCGGTATTTTTCCCGTCTCTTCTCCAGTAAGGTTTCAGAGTCGTAACTCTTAAGTTCGTTCAGCTGGGTAGAAATCGAATCCCTGAGGTTACTGGCAACGGTTTCGAATTCCTGGTGGGCCCCGTTCCCCTCGGGTATTATTTCGTCGATAACTCCTAGCTCCTTTGCGTGTTTCGCAGTTAGCTTGAGCGACCGGGCAGCTTCGTCCGCTCTTTCTCGATCGTTCCAGAGGATGGCAGCACACCCCTCGGGAGAAATGACGGAGTAAATGGAGTTTTCCAGCATAAGAACCCGATCCGCAGCGCCAATGGCCACAGCTCCCCCGCTTCCACCTTCCCCGATAACTGCAGCAACCGTCGGAACTTCCAGCGAAACCATGGTTGATATGCTCTGAGCAATCATCCCACCAATATTCCTCTCTTCCGCCTCCTTACCCGGATAAGCTCCAGGGGTGTCTATAAGGGTCAGTATCGGAAAACCGAACTTTTCCCCCAATTCCATTAAGCGGCGCGCCTTCCTGTATCCTTCGGATCGAAGCATACCGAAGTTCGTCGCCTGGGACTGTTCCGCGTCGCCCCCTTTGCTCTGAGCAATTACTATTACCGTTTCACCCTCATAACGAGCCAGACCACCTTCCAAAGCACTATCGTCCCCTATCAATCTATCGCCCCGAAGAGCGTAATAATCGTCCAGGAGAAAGTTTATATAATCTTTTGAATCCGGCCTGTCAGGGTGACGGGCGAGCTTAACACGGTCCCAGTCATCCAGACCTTCTTTTTGGGATTCTTTTCGTTGAGCCAGTTTTTCGGATAGGTTATCTATCTCCTGGCTTAGATCCAGCCCATTTTTGGAGTTCAAGACCTTCAACCGTTCAATCTGCTCCTCTAACTCTTTTAACGTTCTTTCTTCGCTCATGATTGATTATTACCTAAGTTATGCATTCTCTCTCCTGAAGCCAACTTCTAATTCAGCCTACACTAAACAATAGTCTTTATTGAGAAACTTATTTGGTCCTAAGTCGTGCGATTCTCTCATCTAAGACCAACTTCTAATTCAGTCTACGAGGAAAATAGTCCCTATTTGAGAAACTTAGTTATTTTCACCTATTAGGTGATATCTAAAGCGTTAAATCAAGTTCCTCTTCCAGTGCTTTCAACCAGCACCCAGTTTAATATGGACTTCGAACGTGAAATCAGCTTACAGAAGACAAGGTTTATATTGAAGGTATTTACCACCGGTTGATTATCGATATTAAACTGGGTGCTGGACCAACTCCCGTTTATCAAATAAGTTTTCCGGTTAACTCTTTCCTGTTAATTTACCAGGTCAAAACCGCACAATTTTGGTTGATATTAGTTAAAAAATTCTAAAATCGTTGCCA
>JBDGQU010000026.1:0-15110 GCA_042218715.1 Bipolaricaulia bacterium
GTGAATTATTTTGTAGCATCTAATACAAAACTCCGATAGAAAATTAGTACTCGATTGAGCATAATTCCCTTGAAGAGTTTTAATATTTCGTACAGTTGAGAAAATTACGAACCAAGAATATGGGTGGGTGAGGCGAAAATCACCGAGAAATCACCCAGAAGGAGGGAATCATGTGGTGGAAGGCAACTGTAGCAATCCTGGGCCTTGTAATCGCGTTGGGAATTACGCTGGTTTACGTGGACAAGGGATTATTTAATAGAAAAGTAGAGAAAGAAGTTAAAGAACTTTTTGAAAGTGCTGAAACCGGAGAGAGGGAAGTAATAACTGAAGAGGACCTTAATGGTTTACCAGAACCCGTTCAACGGCATTTAAGGTACGCAGGGGTAATTGGGAGGAAGAAAATACGGACAGTCCGGTTAAAACAGGAAGGGCGCTTCCGACAGGGGAAAAGTGGTTCATGGATGAACTTTGAAGCGGAACAGTATTATACTACCGAGCCACCTGGATTTATCTGGAAGACTGATATGAATTTCCTTCCGCTAGTGTCTGTCATTGGCCGAGACAAATACTATAAGGGTAAGGGGAACATGCTGATTAAGCTTCCTCCGTTTATCAAAATAGCGGATGCGAAAGGTGACAAAATCGATCAGGGAACCCTTGTAAGGTACTTGAACGAGGTTATGTGGTTTCCCACTGCTTATTTGAGTGACTACATTAGCTGGGAATCGATCGACTCCAACTCAGCCAGAGCGATAATGACGGATCATGGAACCACCGTGTCCGCGGTGCTACACTTTGATAAAAGTGGAAGATTGGTTAATTTTGTTGCGGAACGCTACTATATGGCAGGGGGCGAAACGTCTCTTGAGACCTGGTCTACACCTATTGAGGAGTACGGCGAAAGGAACGGATTACGAATTCCGATAAAGGGGAAAGGCGTCTGGAAACTTGATTCGGGTGATTTTACCTACATAGAATTAGAGGTTACCGAGCTGGAATACGGTGTGCCCAAAGGGTACTAATGAAGGAAGGCGAATCTAAACGATGTGTGGCTTTCGTGTGCGTGCAAAATGCCGGAAGGAGCCAGATGGCCGCAGCTTTTGCGCGAAGGAAAGTGGGAGAGGAGGATCTGTCACTGGAGATAATTTCCGGCGGAACTAATCCCGCCGATTCAGTTCACGAAGTAGTCGTTGAGGCTATGAAGGAACGGGATTTCGACCTTTCCGAAAATAAGCCTCAAATGGTAAAATCGGATGAACTTGAAGACTGTGAGTACGTAATAACCATGGGCTGTTCGGCAAACAACGTGTGTCCAGCGACCTGGGATGGCACGGATCTCGAATGGGATCTGGACGATCCGGGGGAAGCGGAACTGGAAAAAGTCAGGAAAATCAGAGACGAAATTGAATCCAGAGTTGATTCTCTGCTGAAAGACTTCCTCGGCAGATAAGATTAATTGGTAGACCATGACAGGGTGAAGAAATGGACTAATTATTTTATCAATCTAAGGGGAGGAACAAATAAATTGACAGAAGAAAAAGGAAAGACAACGGTCCAGCTAGGTGGCGGTTCCTATGGACTTATTGGAATTGGTATCGGTCTTGCTGCCTCACATTTGGGGTATTCAATATTCACTTCAATTATCTGGGGAATATTTTGGCCGGTTCCATTTGGATATTGGTTGCTAAAAGCACTGCATAGCGTTGCTTAGTAACCCGGAAAGCGGTGATTGATCGGTGGTAAATTTTAAGAATATTTCGAATCTTAGCCGCCCCCTGGATACTGATTATCCGAGTAATGTGTTTATTTTGGTTATTTCCTCTGCTTCGCTTCTCGGGTTCGGTATTTATTCTTGGCTCTCTGGAGAATCGGCTTTATGGTCCATCGTTTTCGGCGCAAAAGCTTTCCTTTCGGTCTTTTTAGCCTGGGCTCTTTGTAGAGAGATTGATCCTGATCGACCTCTTGCAGCCGGGCTAGCCGCAATTGGACAGGTTATCGTGATTTGGGTCACCAATGTACCGAATCTTCTTTTAACCTTTTGGGCTCTGATTATCTTCCGGGTGTTAAACAGGTCTACCGGATTGAAAGCTGGACTGGCAGATATTGTTCTTGTTTCCGCGTTATCCATGTGGCTGGGGTTCGAGCTAGCCTGGGTTATACCGGGAGTAAGCGCGGTGATCTTACTCCTGGACGGGCTTATGTTGAACCCGAACCGGAAAAACTTGGTTCCGGGTATATTACTGATAGGGGAGGCAATTTATTTAGTAGTCAATAATCCGGACATCTGGATCGGCTTCGTAGATTATCCCGCTAAACTGGGATTGGTTTTGGGGATATCTCTTACTTTCCTATTCGGTATCTCCAGGTATAGAACTGTTACCTCCGGGAATGATAAAACGAATGAGCCTCTGTCTCCCTCCCGAGTTCAGCTTACCCAGTTTATGGCAGTCTCGGTTGCCCTTCTCTTACCGTTGTGGACAAGGGTATATGGATTCCATCAATCTACAACATTTTGGCCTGTACTTGGCGGGTCTTCCTTTATTAACTTGATTGGTTTCTTTAGTACCAGATTTTTTTAGTTAGACTTGCAATTTTGCCCGGAAAACTTTATATTTAACCTGTCTGCAGTATAGAAACATAAGATAGTATTTAGGATTCAGTAGAATCAGTAAACGTTATTTCTAAGAAAAATGGCTGTACCATGCTTCACAGTTTTATGTAGATGTTACTCTACCTTGTGTGGCTAGAAGGACAGTCAAATATTAGCAGACAAGGAGGGTTTTTTTAATTATGGCTACAGGCACAGTCAAGTGGTTCGATGATGACAAAGGATTTGGCTTTATCGAGCAGGAAGACGGCGAGGACGCTTTTGCCCACTATTCTGAAATAGTAGGCGAAGGCTATAAATCGTTAGAGGAAGGACAGGAAGTATCGTTTGACCTCGAAGAAGGCGAAAAAGGACCTAAAGCGTTAAACGTAGAGGTCGTATAGTTTCTTAAACGATAACTAACACACACTAAATATATTGGCCACGGGTAGTTTTACCCGTGGCCTTTTTTCGTTTCCACCCTTTTACCAATTTGTTATCCTTCACTCCTCCCCGGATTACCTAACGACGGGGAAACATTTAACCTTAATTAGCTAGCTTTCGAGTACATGGGCGATTTCAATCCGAGTTCCTCTCTTTTGGACTTTATGTGATCGATCATGAGGTGGGCTCCCTTTTTCGGATCCTGCTCAAAGGCGAACTTCCCACCTACCAGGTCTTCAATTCCGTCCGTCAGGTAATTCATAACGTTCTCAGAACCTGTAACCGGGAAAGGTTTGTTGAGAAGGGTAAAGACTCCCGAAGCGACAAAATAGAATCCTATCGAAACTGCTTTTTCGCTCATCCATTCCGGCGCGGCTCCGGCAACCGGAAGATCGGAAATATCGTCCCCCAATCCTCCCTCGGCGACCATATTGCTCAGTAGGGTGAGAATTCTACTGTTGTCAACGCAAGAACCGACGTGAAGGACGGGTGGCATGCCGACGGCTCGACAGACTTCCTCGAGACCTTCTCCGGCCAAATCGAAGGCAACCTCTGGTTTCATCAGACCGGCCTTTCCACCAGCTATTGCGGAACAACCAGTTGATACGACCAGAACGTCGTTCCTTATTAATTCCTTAACCATTTCGGTGTGATTGTAGTCGTGACATGTGTCAGGGTTATTACACCCGACTACCCCGGCCGCTCCCAGAAGACGGCCATCTATGATTGCGTCGTTAAGAGGCCTATAGGTTGACCGATAGGTACCTCCCAGGAAGTTAAATACGGATTCCGACGTAAAGCCGCCGACTAGATCCTCTTTCTCGTCGGTGGAGGTCAACTTCTCCGGTTCCCTGTTCTCGAAGTTCTCTACACCTTTTCTAACTATCTGTTTTGCAGTTTCGAGAGCGTTTTCTTCGGAAAACTCTTTGTGTTCCACGCCCGGGAATTTAGCTTTGGGCGAAGTGCTAACCAGGTCCGTATGGAAGCTTTTAGCCGATTCCGAAAGTGCGGGCATTATGCACTGTACGTCAACCATCATCAGATCAACCATACCGGTCATTATTGCTAATTCCTGCTGGAGAAAATTCCCCGCTATAGGCACACCGTGCCGCATAAGGATTTCGTTAGCGGTACAGCATATGCCAGCTACATTTATATCGTCCGCACCTTTATCGCGTGCAAGCTCTACCAATTCGGGGTCTCGAGATGCTTCAACGAACATCTCGGAAAGGGCTGGTTCGTGCCCGTGAACGATAAGGTTGACAGAATCTTCTTCGAGCACTCCAAGGTTTACTTTAGCCTGTAGTGGTTCAGGTGTGTCAAACAGCACGTCCTGGATATCGGTAGCGATCATGGTTCCGCCCCAGCCGTCACTCAGAGCGCAGCGGAGGCCCTGTTTAATAACGTGCCGATAGTCCGTGTCCACGCCCATGTGAGTCCTGTGCATTGTTTCTACTACTTCTCTGTCAATACCTCTGGGCAGAAGCCCTTCTTCCTTCCATAGTTCGTATCTTTCATCCGGAGCCCTTTCCGCTAAAGTTATAGAGCCTTCTTGATTGCCGAATTCATCCAGGCTCTCTTCTGCCACTTTTTTTGCCAGTCGCTCACTTTTGCCGTTACCATCTCCTATACCAAAATCATTAGCTAGTTTTCGTAATTTCTCTCGGTCCTTTATCTGGTAATCCGGGTCCTCTCCTTCTACTGCCTCCAGTAAAGTATGGACCACATCACGACCGTGGTCCGAGTGGGCGGCCGAGCCACCTGCAATCATCCGGACAAGATTTCTCGCCGCAATTGTGTCAGCCGTGGCTCCACATACGCCGGTGTCGGATTTCCCTGGAATTATCCTGCACGGCCCCATACTACAGATTCGGCAGCATATACCTTCCTCACCAAAATTACACTGCGGTTGCATGTCGTCGTATCTATTCCAGGCTGACTGTAGATCGTCCTCTTCTTCTACAACACCCAGAATTTCTTGTGAAGCAGGGTCTGCACTTTTCTGACCGTTTCCTTCTTGTTCTTTATCGGGCATATCTCCTCCCTCCGTAGATCAGCTTTTACCTCGGACTGAGCCGAGGGGGAATACCTTTAATTCATTCGATAAGTTTCCAAAAACGAGTCGTTGTAAATCTCTTCGTTCAGAATCATTTCCGCCGTGGCCACCGATTTAATTAGTTTATCGTCTAATACGTTGCATATTGCTGCATCCAGGCCAGCGGCCATTGCCATCACTAGAAAAGTTCGGTTTATGAGGCTCTTCTCGGTCGCGTCTGAAGACATGTTGCTAATCCCCAGCGAAATATGCGGTGGGGGGTCGGATATGTTCGATATCTGGCTTATCGATTCCAGCAGGTTGGTTGCTTGTTCCTGCATGAACTTCAGGGGCATAGCGACCGGGTCTATAAACAGCTTATCCACGTCAAGTCCGTATTCGTTCGCGCTGGTGAAAATATTCGCCGCGTGCTCCAGTCTGCCATTTACGTCCTGAGGAGCTCCATCCTCTCCGCTGGTAATTCCTATGATCGAAGCGTCGTGTTCTACAGCAAGGGGCATTAGTCTGTCCAGCTTCTCGTCCTGGGCAGTTGTTGAATTTATCAACGGGTTGCCACTACAGGTTTCAAGAGCCGGTTCTACAATATCGGGATTCTGAGAATCAATCGATATCGGCGTGTCCACCGTTTCCTGAACGGTCTCAACCAACCAGATCATATCGTCCGGATCCTTTGACACTGCTCCCATATTGAGGTCTAGATAATCTGCGCCTGCGTCCGTCTGTCTATGGGCAAGGTTCTTTATCTCCTCGGGATTTCTTTCCTGGAGTGCTTGCTTTACGTCGTTGAATCCGGCGTTTATTCTTTCACCAATTAAAATCATCAATTTCCTCCTTTCAAGAATACTTCGGGTTACTTTTTCCCGCCTTCCATTAATTTGTCAATCGTCCTGCTAACTTCCTTCATAGCTCTTGGGTGACGCATTACAACGAGGTCGGCACCTGATTGAAGGTAGGTAAAAGCAGTAGTCGCTTCCCAGGCAGGGCCTCTCTTCCCGAGATCACCCCAGTTGGGGGTTTCTTCTTCCGGTGTCCTGGCTTCTTTTGTCTTCCAAACTTCGCCCCCTATATTTGCAAGCATGGGCTGGGCCATTAATCTATCACCCTTTAAGCCTGCCAATCTGGTCCGTTCCATAATGGAATAAACGTATTCAATTCCGTAGCCCAATGCCGGGGAGTTAGGGAAAATTACTATATTCTCCAGGTCGTAACCAACGTCCAGAGCCAGGGTATTGACCTGCTTGGCAATATTAATATCTACCGGTGATTCGGCGATAACTTTATGATTGTCGGCTTTTCCCAGAGCTGAAAGGGTCCGATAATTTTCCTCCGTGATTGTTCCCAAAAGGCAATTTTCCCCTTCCGCAGCGGGTGAGACCAGCGTGAATACTTCGTTGTCCTTTTCTTCTTCCCCGGAACCCCAGATAATTAGGGGCAAAGACGTTGCGTCCAATACCCTTTCAACGGTCTTTGTTGCCTGTTCCGGGCTTCTATCCTCACCGTAGGGGTCGCAACCTGCTAACCTCAGACACAATAGATCCGCGTCGAAATCCTCTTCACACTTTTGAGCCCACTCAACTGGATCTCCGAGCACGCCTTCGTACGGTTCCTTAAGGATAGAGGGCCAACTCTCCGGTCGGACATCCCAGACCTCCAGAGCTAGAACCGGACGATTGGGGGTGGATCCTTCAAAGTGCAAATAGGGCATCGACGTTTCTCCGCCGATAGTAACAGTCTTGCTTCTGGTTCCTCCCTCTTTTTCCGTAGCACCAATTGTCACGCTGCTAATTTCATTTTCCCAATTCTTACTCACGTCGGGAATTTGCATAAATCGAAACCTCCGAATTTAAATTTCTTCTTAGGTTAATCGTTCTCTACCTGTGATAATTTTGCCGAGTCAGCAACTAATTCGTTAACCATTTCTCTTACAGCAGTTAGCGCAGGAGAGTCGGATTCCAAACGATCTATTGGCTCCCCATTCCAGCATAGCTCAAGAACGTTTTCATCTCTGGGAACTACACCGAGTAATTCCAGGTCGAGATCGTTGACCTTTTTTTCGGTTTCATCCGGTAATTCTCCAGGAATCCTGTTCAATACCAGATACTTCTTTCCAACTTTTATATCAAGTTCGTCAACCAGTTCTGCAATACGGCGAGCTGATTTAACCGCGACCGGGTTGCCATCGCTAGCGATTAGGAGAGCGTCTATACCCTCCGTAGTCCGGCGGGATAGATGTTCCATTCCCGCCTCGTTGTCCATAACGAGAAAGTCGTAGTTACGAGTCAGATTATTTAGATATTCTCTCAGTATGTTGTTTACGGCGCAGTAGCAACTCGGTCCTTCACCTCGACCCATAACTAATAGATCTTTACCTTGACCTTCCGAGAGTATTTGTTGTAAATGAAGTTCCATCCATCTCTTCTTCGTCATCCCGGGCGGTACTTCCTGGCTATCCTCGAGGACCTCCGCTTCAAGCTGTCCTATAGTTCCATCTATCTCGAAACCCAGTAGTTCATTTAGGTTAGCGTTTGGGTCGGCATCTATTGCCAGCACCGAACCCAGGTCTCTTTCTACCAGTTCCCGTATTAAAAGCCCGGAAAGGGTAGTTTTGCCGGTACCGCCTTTTCCCGCTACCGCAATTGTTAACTTATCACCGTTTCTTTGATTCGACATTTTGTTATTCATCGTTTGATTTGTCATCACCCCCCGAATCCTCCAGCGGAACAGAGTCAAACTGGCTTAAGTCCGTATGAGGGAGGAACTTAGCCGCTGTAAATTCTTCAAAGTAGTTAGGATAATCTATAAGATCGTAGTACGTTACCGATTTGGAGATATCCAGGCTTTCTTCGTAGGCTTGTTGGGACAACAAAGCCATTTTTGCTCCGATGATCGAAGTATTTCCAACAAATTTAATTTTTTCCGAAGCAATGTCGGGAATCAGACCAAGTAACTTTGCTTTCTCACGATCCAGGTAGGATCCAAAACCCCCCGCTATTAGTAACCGATCCAGGTCGTCGAGTTCGAGATCCAGGCTTTTTAGAAGTATCCTTGCCCCCGAATAGATCGCAGCTTTAGCATTTATTAGGTTCTTTATTTCGGATTGATATACGGCAAGTTCCCCATCCCTCGCCGTTTTGGATGACTTTTCCAGGATAAATTTCAATTCTCCTTCTTCCTCTTCGACCCTGCCCGAATTGTCTGGAATCAATTTCCCCGACCTATTTACAAATCCGCCTTCGAACAAGGACGCCACCAGGTCAATCAATCCGGAGCCACAAATACCTTTCGGTTTAGTATCGCCAATCACCGAATAGAATATTTCCCCGTTTTCCAGGTCTACCTTGTCTATGGCTCCTTGACTGGCGCGCATGCCCGACCTTATTCCGGTACCTTCAAAGGCGGGGCCTGCAGAAGCGGCACAACTCATCATCCAATCCTCGTTTCCAATCAATATCTCACCGTTCGTGCCTATGTCGGTAAGCATAGTTAACTGGTCGCTTTTATGAACTCCCGTAGACAGGACGCCTGATGTTACGTCTCCTCCTACCCAGCCACCAATTGCGGGCATGAAGTATAGTAAACCTCTGGGATTGACTTTTATTCCTACTTCTGCTGCTCTAATGGGTGGTGGCTTCGTAGTATTGGGAACGTAGGGCTTCTTTCTTATATGAGACGCTTCTAGCCCCAGTAAGAAATGCATCATAGCAGTGTTACCGGAACACATTACCGAGGTAACGTCCTTTAGTTTTATACCGTTCCGATCCACCAAAGCGTAAATAAGTTCGTTAATGTCCTCTGCGAGAGTCTCTTGAAGGTCTTCTCGTCCGTCCTCTTCCGCGTGTCTAATCCGTCGGGTAACTTCCTCGCCGAACTTCATCTGGGAGTTATATTTAGCGTCGGCGTCAACGGTTTCAGAAGTTGCTAGATCCATCAGGTGTGCCACTACTGTAGTGGTTCCAATATCCACTGCAACCCCGTAATTAGTGGACGAGGTGTCCGCTCCCTCAAGCTGAATAACTTCAGTAGTATCCCCTCTCCTGCCAAGTGTAGCCGTTACCTCCCAATCGTTTTGCCTGAGCAGAGAAGAGGATCTCTTGAATACTTTCAGCCCCGTCTGCATTATCGGAAGGTCTTTTTTTCTCCTGAGTTCTCTATAGATTCTTCTGTGATCGGAAAGATTGTCTTTGAGGCTCGGTTCCGGAAGTTCAAGGTAGTGTTTTTCAATCAAGGGCTCGTACTTTACGGAACTACCTACCCCGTCAGAAGTTAAGGCCCTAAATCTTTGCGCGTCTTCATCTATTAGTATTTTGCCTTTAGATGCCGTGGACTCGGCTGGAACTGATACTGCTAAATCACCTTTTACCTGGGTCTGACAGGCAAGAGTGTACCCATCTTTTATTTCCTCCCGGGACAAGGTAGCAGTAGAGCCGACTTCGACTTCCCCAGTATCCACGATAACCTTACACTTACCGCAAATTCCTTCCCCGCCGCAAATACTGTTTAGCTGGAGGTCCGCCCTGGAAGCAGCGTCAAGCAAAGTCGTCCCCTTGCTGACTTCTACTTCTACTTCCTGATCCAGGACAGAAAACTTGACCGTGGACAATCTAGCACCTCGACTTTTAGTTTAGGTGTCCCATTCTTGTCTGAGAAACCTCGGTAGGCTGGCTGCATCCTCGGGACCGACCATTACATCCCAGCCCCCTTCTTCCTGAACGGTCATCCTCAACATTCCAACCAGACCTGGTATGATCAGTCGGTTGTGATTAACTTTTTCCATTGCTCCTTGCTCTCTCACTGTTTCAACTATCCCCTCTCCGGTTAGCTGATCATCCGCGTAAGCATTTAACACTCCCAGGCCGTCTGTATCCATTACTGATACGTAGGCGGAGAAGCCGCTATCATCAACCTCACCCTCCAGGCTATAGTACGTCAGCTGGAAGTTCGTCGTGAAGAGTACCGGGGAATCCGGATCGGGATCCCCAATTTCGTATAATTTTGCTTCCACCGAATTCTGAACCTGAGGATCGATATAAACGTGTTGACGTACTGTTAGGAGCGGGAGAATTTGCCAGTTATTGAGAGTATCCACGGAGAGTACGGAGGCATATTTTAAAATGTGGGTCGTCCCTTCGGCTATTTGTTGAAACGGATCACCGGACTCTACATTCGCTAACACGGGGTAACCCAGTGGTGAAAACTCTTCTTCAACCGCCAATCGTCTGAGCTTGGTCAGTACCTCCAGGTAATTGCTCAACCCATCGGCACGGGGCGCTAGAATTAAATCCTCGACCCCTTCCTCACTGATCTTATCCGTGAGATCGGCCAGGTCCGATAAACTTTCTCCTGAAACCGTTAGGGGACATTCGTATTCTTCCGCCAGTTCCGTAAGTTCCTGCCAGTTATTTTCGGTTGCATATCCTATTAAAGGGCTTCCATCGGAAACTTTTTCCAGGCTTTCCCTTATCGATTCGGGAGAGCTTGATCGAAGGTAAAGTGGAAACCGAGATTGGTCATCTACCCTTTCAGCCAATTCCCCGTATTCCTTAGGCTCGAGTTCATTGTTTTTTAGTGTTAACAGGTTGACATCTATAGTTTCACCAACTCGTTCGAACTGAAGATCGTTTGCTTTGTTGACTTTCTCCATCAGTTCGGAATCCGCGAGTGAGTCGTCTATCTCTACCGCTACAACCGTTGGACGGTAGAATTTTTCCTCGTGCCTGTACTGAACCGTCTCTCCTCCGACTTCTACTTCACTATTACCGTCACCAATCGTTACGATCCTCATGGGTGGTGCGGAGGAAGAAGCTAAAGTCTCCTCGGCTTCCGAAGAGACGTGAGGACACTGATCCAGTGATACCTGTTTGCTCGCAAGTTGCATGGCAAAGGCCATACAAGTTGGAAAATTACAGTCACCGCAGTCCGTCTGAGGTAATTCCTGATAGATATCCATTGCACTTAAGTCTGACATTATTTCTCCTCCAAATGATTCTTAATTAGTCTCACATCATGGCTTCCATTTCCAACGCCGGATGGTTAACCTCTTCCAGGTATTCAACTACTTCAGAAGCTTCCACTGCATCTTCCTCGGTGGCTATCTTGTCGAATAGCTCGGGTTTTCCAATCTCTTCAAGTTTATCCTTCAGTCGTCCCTCGATCTCCTGTTTCAGCGTCGAAGGCATCCAGACTACCCTCTCTATACCTTCATATTCGTCGGGAACGTCCGCCGATATAAATTTGTCGGAAGTGATGTACATTTTTCCAATTCCAATGAAACCCGGAGTTTGAACTCCACCCCCAACCTGTCCCGCCATCGTGGAAAAACTCATACCGACGGGGGTCATATCGGGATATTCTCTCGACGCTATCATAACTCCATTTGCCTGAGGGAGAACCGCGGCTATACATTCAAAACAGCCACAGGATGTCATCGGGTCTTTTATCATCGAATAGGCGCTAAACTGTTCTAAATTCCCGTCAGTTTCCCGAGCAAGGTATTCGTTAACTCCTTTCCACTGACCGTATTCCTCGTCTATTGGCTCCCCTTTCTCGACGGGCTGATTTGGGCCCTGAGGGTCCATTTCGTGACCCGCCTTGCAGTCGAGCCAGGTATATGCTCCACACAATCCCAGCCTCTCTGGAGTGACTATACACACGTGGTCGGGAGCGTAGGTCTGGCAAAGGGTGCAGGAGTAAAAAGTGTCTACGTCAGAATCCTTCATTCCCAGTATTCTCTCGTCCCGCTGATGGTAAATATCTTTTGCTCTTTCCAGTGGTTCCTGAATTTCCTCTTCGTCCGTAATTAACGTAACCTGGACCTTATCTATCACCGAGGAAAATTCTTCTTTTATTTTCGATATAAGAATTGTCCCAAAGTGCTCTAACCTGAAACCTTTTTCGTAGCTATCCTCGCTTATTCTGATCCAGGGAATTGCCCGCTGACCCATGTGGAAAATTCCACCCGCCCAGCTAATAAATTCGTGGAATCTTCGCTCAACGATGGTTTCGAAGTCTTCTTTAAACTCCCGGCCCGCTACTTCTACCATAATTCCCAGAGGAAGTGCTTCTCCTTCCTCTACACCTTCTTCAAGGCCAGGTCCTATTAGGTCAATTTTTTCGTCTTCCACCTCTTCCATGGGACGATTTCGGAGCAATTCGAAGGCGGTACTGGATTTGCCGCCAAATTCGACGTACATCTCTTCTTTTCTCACCGACTCGCCCTCGAATCCAGCACCAAACGGTACGGGGATGTCTACTTCCGATACGTCTATTTCCAGATCCCTTACTTCTACTGCCTTGTTGACGAGTTTATCCATTGGTACTGACGAAACCACGTGCTCGTAGTCGCAGATTCCTCTGGGGAGTATTTCAGGTAAATTAACGTCCGAAATCGTGGGAAAACCGAAGTTGATGGCCCCGGCAGCCGTGGCGTACTTTTCGTCCGTAATTAGCTGGTTTCCGTTTACTTTCTCGTCCTGCCCCAGGGCTAATACGAAAGCGTGAACGGTTTCTTTGTTGTAAAGGAGAATTTCCTTTGCCTCTTCCAATCCACCGGGGTCTTTCCCCCCAAAAGTTAGGGCTGCCCGGCAGGCAAAATTAAGAGCGTGTACTGTTGCGGAGGTATCTTTTCCATAGGGTACGAGGAACGTATCCCAGCCCATTTCAACTCCCTCTTCGGCGAGTTGCTCGGCCATGCTTTTGCCGTTCGTAGAAGAAGACATAAAAACGAGAATGTTCTTTTCCCGAAGTCGCTCAGCTAGCCTTACGGCATCTTCGCTGGAAGGAGCAGCACCAACAATCGCGGCAAACCCGGGCATTCGACCGTCCACTAACTTGATGCCCTGGGTCCTCAAAGTAGAGTCGTCCGTAAACCCTAACCAGGGTGATTCGGGCGTATCTCCCCTTACCAGCTTGAGTGCCTCTATTATCTCCTGGGAAATCAATGTAGAGATTCCTGCATCAAGCGTCTTCCCCAGATATGGTGTCCAGAGTTGATCTCCGGGTTCCTCGGGAAGGAGTTCATTTGCTCTGTCCAGCGGTTTCTTAATGTCTGCTACGGATTGAACTTTTTCGCCCGTTAGAGAATAAATAAGCGGTAAATAATAACCAGTGTTCGGAAAAGCTACCTCTTCGTCGCTACCTTTTTCTTCTTTAACTTCATTCCAGGTTTCCTCGGCCCTGGAATAGTACTTGTGAGCACCTCTGATTGCTGCCGATGAGACTACTTTGGACATTCCTACCTCCCGGCAAATAAATTTTCGGTTTAACTATTAAACTTAGCTGAACTCGCTCGAAATTCCAGCCCAAATATCTTTTACTGATTCCCTTAATGCATCTTTCTCCAGAGAAACTCTTTCCCCTTCACGACTACTCGTCCTAATTTCTTCACTGTAAGGCACGAAACCTAAAGGTTCTTCTTCCAGAGTATCGACTAAAAACTCTCTATCTTCATCTCGCCTGACTTTATTACAAATCGTGTAAACTGTATCTATTCCTATATCTTTCGCTAATCTCTCTACCCTCAACTTGGTTTCTATACTTCTTTGGTCCGGTTCGACTACAGCGAGTAAGGCGTCCACTCCTTCCCCCGTTCCTCGTCCAAGGTGTTCTATCCCAGCTTCCATATCCACAATAACTACCTCATTTCGCTCCAGCATTAAATGATTTAAAATTTCCTTGAGGAAAGCGTTCTCGGGACAAGTACATCCACTTCCCCCGGCCCACACTGTTCCGAAAACCATCAACTTTATCCCGTCAGCTTCTTCGTAAAACTTGTCCGGAATATCTCTGACTTTCGGGTTTAACTTAACAAGACCTCCGCCGCCGGCTCGCTCGGCAATTAGATCCTCCATTTCCACGAGTGGCGTAACTTCATTTCGGATTCCAAGACAGGAACTCAAATTCATGTCGGGGTCGGCGTCGATAGCTATAACTTCTTTACCTTCAATATTTGCTCCATAGCTAGCCAAGAGGGCAGAAATTGTCGATTTGCCTACCCCTCCTTTACCCACTATGGCAACCTTCATATCTTTGGCTCCTCGGCCTTGTCGATAAATTTATTGCAAAGTGTCTTTCCAAGTATAGAAAGACCTTCAGTTGACAGGCACTTAGTCGCAGTTTTTTCAAACAGTACGTTTACCTTGTCCTGGAATTCGTCTCCTCCACTCCAGAAAACAATAGCTATTTTAAACCCGGGCAATGCCTGAAACGCAAAACCCGAGTCCCCCATGTCTATTTCTTCTCCACTCAGGTCTTTGGCAACTCTCACAAACTCATCCCTTCTGTTCTGAAACACCCTGGTTAACCTGGATTCAGTGTTTTTCTTGAAGTTGCTGGAGTAGAATTCGCCGTGAGGGATTTCACTAAAACCTATCCAATCTCCGGAACCACACGGATAATCAGCCAAAGAGAGGTAATTTAGGATTAGTTCTTTGAGGTGGTCGCCAGCGGAGTCGCCTGCTTTATTCACTTCGTAATTGGGAGCCTTTACCAGAAACTCTTCTCCGAGCATTTCCAGACGGATCTCCCCTTCCTGAAAGCTAGCTCCGCTTTTCTTCGCGATCTCCTCTGGATCCTCGGTTTTGAGAGTTTCGCGAATTTCTTCTCGCTGGATCAAACTGACGAACCCCCCCTCGATACAGGTGGTCTTCTCGGTCAAGCTGATTTTTTAATAACTATTAACTAGAAAATAAAGATAAGAACTAAGCTATTCACCAGGACCACCAAAATATCCCTATTGTTATAACAAGATCACTTTACAGTATCAAGTATAAAAGGGTAAATACTGAATAAAGTGAAGATTATCACGATCACTAAATCCATAATCTTCTCCGGGGCACCGTCGCCGGGTGCAAGGTGATTGGACTGGGCAATTATTAGGTTGAATGCTACCCTGGTGACGTAACTTTTTAACCGTAACTACCAAGATTAGCCGAGAGTGCCCCAGGGCACCCCCTGGGGGTGAATCGGCTGTTTTGAGTGCTGGGTCAATTTTTCGTTTTTCAAATCCGAGGTTATCTTTACAATTGT
>JBDGQU010000027.1:0-9293 GCA_042218715.1 Bipolaricaulia bacterium
GAGGACCTCGACCTGGACGAGTTTATAGAACTTACTTACGGGTTTACCGGGTCCGATATCGAAGCTCTTGCACGGGAATCGGCAATGAACGCTCTTCGGCGCCTGTTACCGGAACTGAATCTGGAGGAAGAGTCAATTCCGGCTGAGAAACTGGAAGAGCTGGAAGTTACCAGGGGGGATATGTTCGAGGCTTATAAAGGTATAGAGCCGAGCGCCCTGAGAGAAGTTCTCGCCGACGTGCCCCAGGTGAGCTGGGAAGACGTAGGCGGGCTCGAGGAAATCAAACAGACGATGTCCGAAATAATTGAGTTACCGCTAAAGAACCCGGATGCATTCCGGAGAATAGGGATTCAACCCCCGAGAGGGGTTCTGCTCTACGGTCCTCCCGGAACCGGAAAGACGCTTATGGCCAAGGCGATTGCCAACGAAAGTAATTCCAACTTTATTACGGCCAAAGGGAGCGATCTGCTCTCAAAATGGTACGGGGAATCGGAACAGAGAATTGCCGAGGTCTTCGACAAAGCCCGGCAGGTGTCCCCGGCGATCATATTTCTCGACGAGCTGGACGCTCTGGCTCCTGAAAGAGGAGGTGGGGCCGGTGAGCCGAGGGCGACGGAGCGAATAGTCAACCAGTTGCTGTCAGAGATGGACGGACTGGAAGAGCTGCAGGGGGTCGTAGTGGTAGGTGCTACCAACAGGCCCGACATGGTTGATTCGGCTCTGTTGCGTCCGGGAAGGTTTGACGAGCTCATTCACGTTCCCGTGCCCGATGAAGAGGCCCGGCTGAAGATTTACAGGGTTCACACGGAAGAGATGAACCTCGAGCCGGGGATAGACCTCGAGAAACTGGCCGAACTCTCCGAGAACTTCACCGGTGCCGACATCGCCGCGGTATGCAAAAAGGCCGGCAGGTTCGCTCTGCGAGAGGACGTCGACTCGCAGTTTGTTCGCATGGACCACTTCCTGGCGGCTATAGACGATACGCCTGCTTCGGTAACGTCGGACGCGAGGAAACGATACGAGAACATAGAAAGGAGGCTAAAGGAGAAGTCGGGCGATATCGGGTTTAAACCGGAATCAGAGGAATCCGACTAGAGAAGTCTTCCCTATCCAATTTGAATATTTCTCGGACTGAAGTTTGTTATATAAAGACATATCCCCTATAACTGTCGAAACATCAATCATTTCCGGAGGATGATCGTGACTTGTTAAGGACTAACCATTGTGGCGAACTGAGCGAAGAAAATTTGGACGAATCGATGACACTTGCGGGCTGGGTTACAAATAGACGGGATTTGGGAGGATTGCTCTTTGTCGATCTTCGAGATAGATCTGGTATAGTTCAGTTGTTGTTCACTCCGGAACGGGCGGAACTTCACGACCGGGCCGGAGACTTAAATAGGGAGGACGTGATAAAAGTTGAAGGAACGGTAATTGAGCGGGGTGAGGACAACGTCAATCCGAAATTGGATACCGGGACTATTGAACTTGAAGTTGAGGAAATGGAAGTATTAAATTCCGCTGACAACCTCCCGTTCTCCCCCACGGATAGGATAGAGGTAAATGAAAATACTAGGCTGAAGTATCGCTATCTCGACCTCCGGCGAGATAGGATGAGAGACAATATCGAATTGAGACATCGCACGTTCAAGATAATAAGGGACTATTTCGACGAAGAAGGGTTCTGGGAGGTAGAAACTCCGGTTCTTACGAAAAGTACTCCTGAGGGTGCCAGGGACTTTCTCGTACCCTCAAGGTTACACCACGGCAAGTTCTATGCCCTGCCTCAATCTCCTCAGTTATTTAAGCAGCTTTTCATGATTAGTGGATTCGAAAAGTACTTTCAGGTTGTAAAATGTTTTCGGGACGAGGACCTCAGGGCCGACAGACAGCCAGAATTTACCCAGCTGGACCTGGAAATGTCGTTCGTGGATGAAGAGGACGTAATCGAAGTTACCGAAGGCATGGTTAAACGGGTATTTGACGAGATACTGGACCTGGAACTGGAGCTTCCCCTGCGCCGAATGACTTACGAAGAGGCGATGAATCGCTACGGGTCGGACAGACCCGACCTCAGGTTTGGCCTGGAGTTGGTCGACCTCTCTGATCAGGTAGAGGATTCGGACTTCAATATCTTCTCCGGAACGGTCGCCGACGGAGGCGCCGTTAAAGGTCTCTGTCTTAGCGATCCGAAGGAGTACAACAGATCTCAGCTTGATTCTCTCGAGGATTACGCCAAGGAACTCGGAGCCAAAGGACTCCTGTGGGCAGACGTCACTGAGGATGGTCTGGACGGCCAGTTTACGTCTCACCTGACGGGAGAGACCGAGGAATCAATATTGGATAAGCTCGAAGCAAATCCCGGCGATCTAGTTTTCATCGTAGCTGACTCCCGAGATACGGCAAACGAAGTACTGGGAGGGCTAAGGTTGAAACTGGCAAAGCAAAATGACATGATTCCCGAAGACAGGTGGGAATTCACCTGGGTAAGGAGGTTTCCTCTGTTTGGCACTGACGATACCGGTGATATTACCTCCGAGCACCACCCGTTTACTTCTCCCAGCGACGAAGACGTCGAAAAGCTCGGCGAAGACCCACTGGAAGTGGAAGCCAAAGCCTACGACCTCGTATTAAACGGAATAGAACTGGGCGGAGGAAGCATAAGAATCCACGACCGTGACCTTCAACAGGATATATTCGACGTGCTGGGAATTTCTCGGGAGGAAGCCCAGGAGAAATTTGGCTTCTTTTTAAACGCCCTGAATTACGGAGCACCGCCCCACGGTGGAATAGCACTTGGGCTAGATAGGCTGGCAATGCTTCTGGCAGGCGAGGACAGTATCAGGGACGTAATAGCATTCCCCAAAACCGGCATGGCTCAGTCTCCATTGACCGGCGCCCCGATGGAGGTATCAGGGCAACAGCTAGAAGAATTGGGCCTAAAAGTTGATCGAAAAGACTAAGATGATAATAGTACAGGAGGAAGTCCGTTAACTCGCTTGCCTCGCTTGCCGTCTCCCGTTAATTCTGGCTTTTCCACTGGGTGTGAAAATAGCCCTCTTTGTCTCGTCTCTGGTAGGTATGAGCCCCGAAGAAATCCCTCTGAGCTTGAATCATATTCGCCGGTAGGTCGGCCGAACTGAAACCTATCAGGTAATCCAGAGAAGAGCTCATAGCAGGCAAGGCAATGCCGGCTTCCCGCCCTTCGGCAAGCAACTTGCGTGTCGGTTTTATTTTATCCTTCAACTGTGATAAGAACGGCTCCACGAAAAGAAGGTTCGGGTTCTCCGAGTCGATCCGTAGCCCTTTCTGTATATCCCCTAACAGGTTCGACCGAATTATACAACCGTCCTTCCAGATTCTGGCCACTTCATTCAGGTTCAAGTTATATTCGTATTCCTCTGATGCAACTTTGAGGAGGTAAATTCCCTGAGCGTAAGAACTCACCGTGGAAAGATAAAGTGCGTCGCGAATCCTGGTTAACCAGTCACCAGTTTCGGATAGTCTACTGGGGCCCTCCGGCAAGAATTTGTCGGCATTTCTCTTCCTCTCTTCTTTCCTTGAAGACACGAATCTGCTGTCTACGGCCGCCGTGATAGTCGGAACCGGTACGCCTAGTTCCAGGGCGTTCTTGGCGGTCCACTTTCCCGTGCCCTTTTGCTCGGCTGTATCCAGTATAAGGTTTATTAATGGTTTTCCCGTTTCCTCGTCCTTTTCCCTGAGTATAGGAGCAGTAATTTCCATTAAGTACGAATCCAATTCCTCGTTCCAGCTCTCAAAGGTTGAACTCATCTCTTCGGGTTTCATATTTAGACCTTTGTCCATCAACCAGTAAGCTTCGGATATCGACTCCATAACCCCGTATTCTATTCCATTATGGACCATCTTTACGTAGTGACCGGCGGATCGGGGGCCGAGATATGTACAGCACGGACCTTCGGTAATCTGAGCTGCCGCGGCTTCCAGTACATCCCCGACTATCTCGTAAGCTTCTTCGTTTCCACCGGGCATAATGGACGGGCCGTGTCTTGCTCCGTACTCTCCCCCGCTTATTCCCGTTCCCAGATAGAGTATTCCCTCGGAGTTGACCTCTTCGAGCCTCCTGTTTGTGTCCTGGAAGTTGGAATTGCCACCGTCCAGGATGACGTCACCTTCGTCCATAAGGGGTGTTAGCTGGGATATCACTTTATCAACAGGAGCCCCCGCTTTAATCATGAGTAAGACTTTTCGCGGTCTTTCCAGTGAATTTACGAATTCCGATAATTCGTAGGTGGGAACGATGTCTTTCTCCCTGGCTCTTTCCTCTACGAACTGGCGCGTTCTTGACTCACTTCTGTTGTAAACGGATACACTATAACCTTTTGACTCCACGTTCAAAGCAAGATTCTGCCCCATAACTGCCATGCCGATTATCCCGAAATCTGTCTTCATGTTGTTGTTTATTACCTCCTGGAATTTCTTTGCTGGTCACATAAACATTATCAGGATAACTCAAAACTCTCTCGTTTTAAATGCTGTCTGGTTAATGCGGCGTCAAAGTTAGTATCAGGCTTCTTAGTTCTCGACGGGTTTTTGTATACGAGCGATTTTGGAGTTAAAGATTGACTTCACGCCCGCCCGTTGAAATTGCCCGGGAGTTCTCAGAAAATAACCTCACGCTTGTCTTTTGATTTAGATCCCCGGGACCGAGAAGGACTATTCGGGCGAATGAAGGAGAAAAATTGTTAAATTACCTAAGGATAAAGGTTGTCTTGTTGTTAAAAGGAATGGTAATGGGTTTTGCCGACGTAGTGCCGGGTGTTTCCGGGGGAACAATGGCCCTCATTACGGGGATTTACGAAGAGCTTATTTCCGCGCTGGAGTCTTTTAACCCGTCGATCATCCTGGACTTAACGGTGGGGAGGTTTAAAGAGGTTATAGAAGGGGTTAAAGAGATAGAATACGGGTTTCTGGTTCCGCTTGGACTTGGTATTGGGATAGCACTACTGGTTGGATCTCAGTTCGTGAGGTATTTATTGGAACAATTCCCACCCTACACTTATTCCTTTTTTTTCGGGCTTATACTGGCTTCTGCTGGTTTGTTGTATTTTGAGGTACCGGAGGTTAAGTTTTCGTCCGTAGTGACCAGTATAGTCGGAGCTGCTGCCGCGGTTTTGATAATTGGTGTCTCGAGCGGGAATTTTGGACACGGACTTCCTGTAATGCTAATTGCTGGTGCAATTGCGATCTGTGCAATGATCCTTCCCGGAATATCCGGTGCGTTTATCCTGTTATTGCTGGGCCAGTACGAGTACATTCTGGATTCTATTGGGCGATTGCCCGCTTCCCTTCCGACACTGATCGTTTTTGGTCTTGGGGCCGGGGTAGGTATAGTGTCCTTCTCACGCGTCCTGTCGTTCGCGCTGGATCGCTGGCGTTCGGAAACTCTCGGGTTTCTTATCGGCCTTATGGTAGGGGCTTTGCGAAAACCTTTTGAAGTTTTGCTGGAATCACCGTCCTACACGGGTATTAACTTCGGATGGTCTTTGAGAGAGACCATTCTAGTGATTGTTTGCGGTATGCTCGGAGTAATTATGGTAACGGGGCTCGGATTCTTCAGATTACGAGAAAACCGAAGCCCGGGAAATTAGATGTCGAGCAGATCTAGACCGATTTCATCGTCATGGTACCGTTCGAGGCTGTCGGATGCGGGTGTTACGATTATTTCACAAGTAGCAGCGACGGTCGCTTCCACGAGGTGACCTCCGTAAGTTTCCATCTCTTTTGTGCCCAAACATATGTGAGGATGAATACCTTCTTCGGTTATCGTGCCCTGGAGAGACACTATTTCCAGGGGCTGGTTTAGTTCCTTTTCTCTATACTGCTTTGATTCCAGGGAATAATGTCCAAGCTTGGCGTCCGACACGGCACCAATACCCTGAAATGAGCCCGCTGAGATCCCATTTTTCTTCAGGACTTCTTCCAGATTGGCTACTATTTCCTCTCCTTTTTCCAGTCTGACAAATAACTTCTTTCCTGCTGTTTTGCTTTTCATATGATCCTCCGGTTTTTCAGGATGGTTTTCAGTATATATTAAGCTTAGGTAATTGAACTGCAATTTAAAGGAGCGTAAAATTTATTCGAAGGGGAAGAGGAAGCCGCGGCCTTACGGTCGAGGAAAGTCCGGACTCCACAGGGCAGGTTGCTGGTCGATGTTCACCACCGAAGGCCAGAGCCGGTAACGGCTGGAAAGTGCCACAGAAAAAGACCACCAGCACTTACTTTGGTATAGACTCAGTAAATCGAATTTTATTTACACCCTGAGTATCTAGCTGTAACTGAATCCTTCTTTTCAATGTGAATACTAAAGTAAGTGCTGGTAAGGGTGCAACGGTGAGGTAAGAGCTCACCGCTTCAGTCGCGAGGCTGGAGGCCAGGGCAAACCCCAACCGGAGTAAAGCCAAATAGGGAGGTTCGGAGTTGCCCGCTCCAATAACCTCCGGGTAGGCTGCTTAGATAGATGGCTTCCTGACACAGGATCCGGCTTAACTTCCCCTTCGATATTCTTTACTCAATCCATAGGAAATGGCCAATTAGTCCTATACCGGCGATTACCAGATGTATAATTAACAGTCTGGTAGTAACTTTCGGTTCTCTCCATTCAACCTTCGGTAGGAGATAGTCGTACTCTATCCCCTCTGCGGATTCGAAGTGGTGATGGAGGGGGCTTATTTTGAATATCCGCCTCCCCGTGGTTTTATAGTAAATAACCTGGATCAGAACGGATAAGCTTTCTATTACAAACAGACCGCCAAGGAGCGGGAGGAAGATTTCGCCATTAGTCACGATTGCAGCGGCCCCGAGAAAACCGCCAAGGGCAAATGCTCCCGTATCTCCCATGAATAATTCTGCCGGATACGTATTGTACCAGAGAAGCCCGACAATGGCAGCGAAGATAGCGGAGATAAATAGAAGGCCTATCTCGCTACCGATCAGGCCGTAAGCCGAAATCGAGATTAAACTGGCACTCGCTGCCAGACCGTCCAGGCCGTCGGCGAGGTTGACCGCGTTTACTGTTCCCACGAGAATAAACAATACCAGGAGGCAGTAAAAAACGGGTGAAATAATCACGACCCTCGAGCTAAATGGAAGTAGTAATTTCGTCGGTTGGTCGGTCAGCTGGAAGACAAAGAAGATAAAGACAGACGCTACCGCAATTTGAGACAGAATCTTCTCTACATAGGAAAGACCCTTCGATTGCTCTCTGACCAGGCTTAATACGTCGTCAGTCAATCCTATGGCGCCGAAACCGAAAGTGCCAACTCCGAACAAAATTAGAAGATTCCTCCCCTCGGGTACACTGAACCAGATATAGAAAAGAGCAGCGGCCAGACCTGTAAGTATGGCAAGACCCCCCATGGTAGGGGTTCCGCTCTTGTGTTCGTGGACTTTTGGACCCCAGTTTCTTATGTATTGACCGGTTCCTCGCGAATGCATCAGTCGGATCAATACCCGACCGGCGACGAGGGTTACTGCAAGAGAAATTAGCCCGGCTACGGTAGCTGGCAGGGTCAAGTATATCACCTTGGTATCGAACTTGGTCCGGGAAGCTTAATTTTCGAAAGTCTGTTCAAATGCGTAGCCGGCCCGGAGAATCTTTTCTTCCGCGAGAGACCCACCCATAATCTGTAAACCTACTGGCAGACCATTTACTTTTCCAGCCGGAATGGACATTGCGGGTATTCCTGCTAGATTTACGGGTACTATAAATACGTCGGAGAGATACATTTTTAGTGGATCCTCTATCTTCTCCCCGATTTCGAAGGCCGGAGTTGGTGATGTTGGAGCCACAATTAAGTCCACGTCGTCGAAGGCTCGGTCGAAGTCCTTCTTTATCATTCGCCGAGCTTTTTGGGCTTTTCCGTAGTATTCATCGTAGTAACCGGCCGATAAAGCGTAAGTGCCGAGCAGAATTCTCCTCTTCACTTCAGGTCCAAAACCCTCGTCCCTGCTTCTGGAAAACAACTCCTCTATCGAGTCGGTGTTAGCCCTGCTGGTATACCTTACTCCGTCGAATCGGGCGAGATTGGCACTCGCTTCTGAGCTGGCAATTATATAATAGGTCGCGATCGCGTATTCCGTATGTGGTAGAGATATTTCTACCACGTTTGCCCCCATTTTCTCGAAAGTTTTCCTCCACTTTTTAGCCTTTTCCCGAATTCTGGGATCCAGCTCTTCCCCAAAATACTCTTTCGGAAGTCCGATCCTTAATCCTTCTACTCCTTGATCGAGCCCTTCCGTATAATCCGGCGTTTTTTCTGCCGCCGATGTGGAGTCCATCTTATCGTACCTGACGAGATAATTTAACAAGATTGCCGAATCCCGCACGTCCTTGGTAATTGGGCCTATCTGGTCCAGAGAGGAAGCGAAGGCGGTAAGGCCATATCTTGAGACAAGTCCGTAAGTTGGCTTCACCCCGACAACGCCGCAGAAGGCAGCCGGGTGTCTCACTGAACCCCCTGTGTCCGATCCTAGAGCGTAAATTGCTTCGTCGGCCGCGACTGCCGCTGCAGACCCCCCGGACGACCCTCCGGGAACGCGAGAAGTGTCGTGAGGATTTCTCGTGACCTGAAAATAGGAATTTTCGGTAGAAGACCCCATGGCAAACTCGTCCATGTTTGTCTTACCGAGCACGGGCGATCCAGCCTCTTTGAGGGATTTTATTACCGTTGCGTCGTATACTGAATCAAAGTTCTCCAGGAATCTGGATCCGCAGGTCGTTTTGAACCCAAGAGTTTGAATGTTGTCTTTTATCGCCCCGGGAATTCCTTTTAAAGGAAGATCGGACAGTTCGCGAGAGTTTTCCAATATCTCGCTTTTGTCAGCAAGTTCCAGATAGGCTTTGACATCCTGCTCGTTGTTATCGATAGCTTTAAATAAATCAGTTAGGAGCTCTTCCAGTTTTCCCGGTGAATCTCCCACTGTGTCGATCAGCTCGTGTAACGTTAATTCGTTTAGTTGGATTGGAACTACCTCCTTGAGGGGAATTATGCCTTTTTAAACCTTTACATACACTTATGAATTATAACTTGTGGGTTGTTACGTTCAAATGAGTTGAGGAAAAGGAAAAGAGACCGCGAGTTTTACCTCGCGGTCTTAACTATGCCTGGAGAAACCCAACTAGCTCCTTTACTCAATTCTTTCACCACCTCAATTCTTCGATAGGCGGCTCTTTCCAGAGCCGCTGTGATGGTTGGTTGAAGTGTGAATATTTTCCTTCGGTGGATTTCAGGTGGTTATTACCGAAGTAAAAG
>JBDGQU010000028.1:0-1875 GCA_042218715.1 Bipolaricaulia bacterium
AAGTCTATGTCCAGCTCCTCCAGCTTTTCCCGAGTCGGCATCCCTTCCTCCCCGTATCCTCTTAGCTCGTAATACTCAGCCAGCATCTCATTAAATTTATCCTCGGGGATTCCTTCACCTTCTGTGGCCCCTGAAGATAGAGGAGTCTTCAACCGACCTGGTAACCGATCATCCTCGGACGTATAACCTTCCCTGGACGCCAATATTCTGAGCAACAAGTAATTCCTTTCACCCAGGTCAAGCATAACCTGCGGTGAGAGTTCCCTTCCGGTAACGGCTTTTACCATTCCCCTCACGACATCAAACGAGTAGTTTTCTCCTACCATATCAGTAGTAAAGGCACACATGACAAGGGAGTTATTGAACGACCTTAAATCTTCAAACACCTTCACGGCTCTCGGTTTGCCGTTGTAGCTAAAACGATCCATTGGTTCTGTAACCCCAAGTTCCGGGGCAAGCGGTTTTTCCTCCAGCACCGTATCGTGGACACCTTCCATGTGGTTCGCCCCTCTCGGTGTGGTAGCGTAACTTATACCCAAACCCTTTTTACCCCTGGGCTCGTGCATAGGGACTTCCTGACCTTTTACTTCTACGGCGAATTCGGCTCCCAGTTCTTCTTTAAGTGCACTAATACCCTTTGCTAGTTCCTTTCCTACACCTTCTCTATTGGCTATTGTGTCAACTAGCTCAACTACCGTCTCCGGGTCCCCCCAATTTATATCCCAATCGACCAATCCTTTCTCGCTGGCCTCCATCGCGAACGCTATCGTATCTCCGGTCGAGATCGTATCAAGTCCGTACTGGTTACATTTCTGGTTGGCTAGAGCTATGGAATCCAGGTCCGAGTTCAGGCAAAGTGAACCAAGGGCCGCAATAGTTTCGTACTCCGGTCCCCCGTATTCGGGCCGAACCTCTTCTCCGTTAAATTCGGTCTCCACTACTCTTTTGCACCTAACAGGACAGGCACTACACGTATCCCTTTTCTTCAGGATCGTTTCAGCCATCGTTTCGCCGCTGATTTCTTCCGCTCCGTCGAACTCCCCCTTTTGAAAATTCTTCGTCGGAAGTATTCCACTTTCATTCAGGCTTTCTACACCTCTTGCAGTTCCGTACTTCCCAAGAGAATCTGCCTTGTGTTCCGCAAGTGCTCTGGAAAACTCGGCCTTTATTGATTTGAGCCCTTCCGGGTCGGCGACTTCTTTCTTTCTGCTACCTTCTACTGCAATTCCTTTTAATTTTTTGCTTCCCATAACCGCACCGAACCCCGGTCTCCCCGCGGCTCTATTCCTATCAAAAATTATACAGGAGTAATTTATAAGATTTTCACCGGCTTGTCCAATAGAGGCGACTCTTACGTCCCCTTCTCTCTTCTGTACTTGATCTTCGAATTCCGCCGTCTCCAGACCCCAGAGATCGTCCGCTCCTTTCAGGTCGACTTCACCATCTTTAATTACTAAATATTTTGGCGTTGAAGCCGCACCTCTAATTATTATCCCGTCGTAACCTGATTTTCCCAGCTCCTGACCCAGAAAACCACCTACGTAGGAACCATTTACGGAATTTGTTTTCGGGGATTTCGCCATCACTACGTGTCTGCCGGCTCCAGCTATATTCAACCCCTGGAGAGGCCCGGTAGCAAAAACCATTACGTTCTCCGACCCCAGAGGATCCACGCCCGAATCCATTTCTTCGAATAATATACGAGCCCCAATTCCCCTGCCACCAAGGAACTTCTCGTACCAAGCTTCCGGGATGGAGAATTCATCGGTCTTTTCTTCCGTTAACGAAATGTCCAGGTAACGACCAAAGTAACCTTCCATGGTCTAACCCTCCTTATCAAAGAGTATGGCTTTCGCCCCACTTATAGATTGTTAA
>JBDGQU010000029.1:0-4516 GCA_042218715.1 Bipolaricaulia bacterium
TCAAGTCCCTCTTCCAGGGCTTTCACCCAGCACCCAGTTTGATATCGACTACCAGATGGTGAAAAATACCTTCACCAAAAAACCTCTTCTGTACACTGGTTTCACGTTTGAAGTCCATATTAAACTGGGTGCTGGACCAATTCCCGTTTATCAAATAAGTTTCTCACTTAACTCTTCCCTGTTAATTTAACAAATCAAAACCGCACAATTTTGGATTTTATTTATCTTTAACCACCCAGCCAACGAATCCAACCTAAAACCCTAGATATTAACCAGTGCGGTTAAACATTTCTCCCTATCCGGCTTCGGCAAGGACTCAAGAGAACAAAAACCATCGTATTCCACTTTCTCCAGGGTTGAAAAAACTTCTTCAAAATTGATATGGCCGTATCCAGGAGCCCACCGATTACTATCAGCAAGGTGCACGTACCTCAGTTTTTCTGACGCCACTTCTATACTTTCAGAAAGTGACGATTCCTCGATATTGGCGTGAAAAGTATCAAACAGGACTCCCAATCTAGTCGAACCCACTTCCTCAATTAGTTCAATCGCCTCTTTTACAGTGTTTATTAAAGAGGATTCGTACCTATTCAATGGCTCAAAAACTATACCCACTTGCTTTTTTTCGGCGTAACGAGCAATATCCCTCAAATTCTCGGTTAGCCACCTACCTGGAGGCTGAGATTTCCCGTCCCCTCGTAACGAACCCACTATAACGACCGCGTCGTCAAAATTAGAGGCAAACTCGACATGACTCTTCAATCTATCTCGAGCCATTTTTCTCTTATTAGGATCCCTTTCCGTTATTGAGATTCCTTCTATACCATACGCCTGTCCCGTCGTGAGAGCGGACAATTTCAACCCATTCTCCTCTAGCTTTTCAGTAATCCCATCTACCGAAACCGAAGTCGGATCGGTAATCCCTAGCTCTACCCCGTCGTAACCCAATTCGGAAATCAACTCTAGATTATCATCCAGTTGTCCCGGTTCAAAAGGACATAAACCGTGTTCGTCCTGAACGGGTACCACTACACTCTTCTTCATATTCCTCCTGAAAAGTCTCCCCACCCCTGGAGTAATCAGGGGCAGGGAAATTCTTTTGGTTACCTAAAAACCAATTCTCGGAAGTTCGTAAACAGATTTCCAGCCCTCGCTTTGTGGTTCCTTGAGATAAGGCTCCATTTCGTCCGCATCCCGCAGGGTAACTTTTTCTACAGGTGGAACCTCCCCAGGTGGAAATTCTTCGAGGATCTGGTCAGTTACCAGAGTTAGGTACTTAAGAATGGCGGCAATCGGACGTTTCGCCTTTTCCGGTTTGGCTAAAGTAGGTTTCCCGACCGCCCCCTCCGGCGTACCTTCCAGCTCGATAGCTGAGTGACCTTCCCCTTCAGACCAGCGATGTGGCCGTCTATAAGGATCTACCGACTTATCGAAGTGTCCCTCAGGAAGGAAGCTTTCCCCTTCTGCGTCCTGGGCCGCGTCCATATCCACCATTCCGTCCGGGAACATTAGCTGGGCGACGGATGTTTCCGCCTCAGCAGCGTGGACGAAGTGAGTCTCAAATCCCTCTTCTCCTTCCTTTGGGAAGAAGAACTCTCTAACTGCCCTGTGCCAATCCATTACCTGGAATATACCCGGTAAATGGTACCTTTCCATGAATTCGTGAAGCGCGGACTCTAGCATCCATAGCTGACCGTGGTTGTTTATTATGATCTGTTTTCTGAATCCGTCGTTCCATAACCCCAGCATCACGTAAATGAGATTTTCTCGGACTACCTCCTGGGGCATTACTACAGTGCCCGGCATCCCGAGATGGTGGTAAGGATGACCACCGTAATTGAGCGGATTGAACGCCAGGTTGACGGGATGGCCCTGTTTTGCCGTGTAACTTCGGAGAGCCTCAGCTATCTGAGTAACCATAAAGCTGTCGAGCCCGCTCACGTTAGCCATTCCATGATTTTCGGTACATCCTACAGGAATGATAGCTATGTCGTTTTTTCTTCGATTTTTGACAAGCTCCGATCTGGGTGTAGTTTGAATATAGCTACCCGCCTTTCCCAGTTCGGGCTCTGAAGGCACCTCGTAATCGTCGAGAATACCATCTATTTCGTCCATCGAAGCATCCCACAGCTCCTTCTTTAACCTGCCAACTTCTGTGTCTTCGAACACTATTCCCGGATTTTCCGTCGTTATCCAGAGATCTTCGCTCATGATTTGTTCCTCCTCTACAAATTTATCAAAAACTTCAAGGATTAATTATTACCTTGCCGTCTACACGCTTTGATGCCTGTTTTACCGCTTCTACTCCGTCTTCAAGGTCAAATTTACTCGTAATGATGCTTGAATTATCGACCAGTCCGGCACCTGCCATTCGAATAACGGAAGGAAATATCCCATGACCCGAATGTCCTTGAGCACCGTATATCTGAGCTCTCCGGACCTGGAAAGTCTCGAGATACATTGGAACTCGCTGGGCTGCCCTACCTACCTGAGACAACTTTCCGTTTATTGCCAGGGAAGATTCCATCTCGGGAATTGTTTGAGCAGGGGCACCGGCTGCTTCGAGCTGAAAGTCGGCACCTTCACCATTGGTAATATTCATAACTTCTTCAGTTGGATCGACTTCCTGAGGGTCAAAGGCAAAATCAGCCCCGACTTTACTGGCAAGTTCGAGTCTCTTGGGTGAAACCTCAAAGGCAATTACCTTGGATGCACCGGATGACTTGACGAGTTGAATTGCGGCAAGCCCAATGGGTCCGGCACCATAAACTACAACGTAAGATCCCGGCCGAAAACCCTCACCGCGTTCGAAAATGGAGTTGTAAGCCACGCAGGTCGGCTCAGTTGTAGCCGAAACGTCCCAGGCTACCTCTTCATCATCAAAGCGATCGAATATGGAATCGACGCTCCAGCAAAGTTTGGCGGGAACAGAAATATACTCCGCCATAGCTCCATCGATGGTTATACCCAATTCCTCTAGATTGGCACAATGGTTCGGTAAGCCATCTCGGCAGGCTCTACAGTGGCCACACCAGACCATTTCCTCGGTTGTTACCCTATCACCGACTTCGAAACCTTCCGTTTCCGGCCCCCCTCCAATTTCAACAATTTCCCCTGCAAATTCGTGACCAATGGCAATGGGAAATTTAGTAAGGCCGGGATACAACATGTAATTATCCTCGTCGGTTTCGTAGAAGTGAATATCCGACCCGCAGACCCCGCAGGCCTTGACTTTCAACAGTACTTCACCTTTTCCGGGTGATGGTTTCTCAATATCCCGGACTTCCATTTCGGGATTGCGCCATACACTATTTCCTTCAATTACCTTGCCCGTCTCCTTCTCAAATTCACTTAGATCGTAATCGTCACGTGGTTCCCAGTCCGCATCTACAACTAAAGCTTTCATGAAACCTCCTCGTCGGAATAAATTAGAGTTTTTAGCTTACACTTGCGTTAACTAACTTCACTTAGTTTAACCGGCCGATTTTCCTTTCTAGATAGTTCCGCAGCATCAGCCAGCACTACTGCTTTACGCCCGTCCTCCCCCGTTACAGGGGCCTTATCGTTTTTTTCAATACAATTTACGAACGCTTCCATCTCGCGCTCATAGGCTTTCTTATATCTTTCCGTAAAGAAGTGGAGAAGTGAGTCTTCCGTGCTACCGTCGGCGTCTGAAACTTCCGTCTGCGTTTTCCTGGGGTTGGCAACTTTTACTCTCCCTTTACCCCCCAAGACTTCTAGCCTCTGATCGTAACCGTAAGAAGCCTTTCTGGAATTATCTATTAACCCCAGTGCTCCACTTTCGAACTGAAGTACGACTCCAGCAGTATCAACGTCCCCCACTTCGCCGATCTCAGGCTCAATTAACACTGAACCCTGAGCGTATACTTCCTCTACTTCCTCGCCCATCACGAATCGAGCCATATCGAAGTCGTGAATCGTCATGTCTACGAACAACCCTCCGGAAGCCTTAACGTAATCCATCGGAGGTGGTTCCGGATCACGACTGGTAATTTTCAACACGTGAGGATCCCCGATTTCCCCGTCGGAGATCTTCTCCTGGGCTTTTTGAAAACTCGGATCGAATCTCCGTGACAGACCTACTTGAAATTTAATATCCGAATCTTCCACCACCTCCAAAGCACTATCAATCTCAGATAGGTTCAGGGCAATGGGTTTCTCGCAAAATACGTGCTTTCCAGCTTGAGCTGCATCTTTGATTATCCGAGCGTGGGTATCAGTCGAGGAGCAAATTACCACACCATCCAGGTCGGGTCTGTCCAAAATATCCCGATAATCAGGATACGTATCCGGACCTCCGCATTCATTAGCGCACTCCTCAAGAGCATCTCGTCGAGGATCTGAAATCGCCTCCAGGTTGGCGGAAGGAATATTGAAAGCCAGATTTCTAGCGTGAATAGTTCCTATCCTGCCTACCCCTATCACACCCAGACTAACTTGTTCATTCATCTTTTACCCCCTAGTTATGTCGCTTCTAAAACTTCGGGTAAGTTTC
>JBDGQU010000003.1:0-3828 GCA_042218715.1 Bipolaricaulia bacterium
ACCCCTTCAGATTGCGGAAACGCTTAAATAATTTCCCGGCGTACTTACGCCTTAGTGTCTTGGTCCTGGTCGGGTCAACGCTCGCCTCGGCTTCGGCGTTGGTATGTGCGTGATGCTGACAGGTCTTAGTCAAAGCTATAAGCATCCTCGTTCTTTAGACTCTCAACTGCTCGCTCGAAGTATTCCTTTTCCTGCTCTGGATCGAGTTCGGGCATCTCGTTCGCTTCCGGGCTACCTTCGTCCGGCTTCTCACCCTCGAACCCCAGCGCTTCTCTGCGTTCCTGTTGCGTAAAGTCCTCGCTGGGCATCCCGGCGGTAACGGCCTTCATCGCTTGAGCAATCATCTTGTGCTTCTCGGCCTTTTCCAGGTCGGTAAGCTCAAATAGCGAAGGCCATTCGATCTCGTATTCGACTTTGGGCAAAGCGCCCAGGTCTTGTAATCTGTCGATAAACGGGCGCAGAACAAACGGCCCGGCATAGTGTTTTTGCCTATCCGCTATTCCACCGAGCCAATTCGCTTCGTCCTGTGAACTTGCAAGCTCCCCCGCTTCCGTACCCGTCATAATCCGCTGCGGCATTGGCGGGTTGACCCCACCACCTATGGTCTGCAAGATAATGTCATATATGTTATTTGGTTCAGCTACATCGGAGCCCAGAGATTCAATATCAACGCCCTTGGTCTGGATAACTTTACGCAGGTTGTGGTAGTATTCCTCGGCCTTTTCCTCGACCTCGCTTAGGGTGTCAGTATCGTAATCGTGTTCCGCGTCAGCCCTTAGATGTATTCCACGATCAGCCGTTCGCCAGAAAGTCTCGGCCGAACCACCGACAATCTTTTGCAGGTCCATAAACCTGTTATATACCGGTCTGAGACGAGGCGTACCGTACACGTCATTTTCCTCAAGCCCCTCGGCAAGATGAATAACCCTCGTCCAGTGAACGGGTTCAGTCTGGCTATCGTCGATTTCAACCTTATACATCTCGGGCAAACCAAAGCGGGGATTACCTGGATCCTCAACCGTTGACTTTATCTCGACACTTAACTCGTGATAGGGTTGGAGGAATATAACGTCCTCGATCCCGTTTAACTCACCACCGACCGGTTCCTCTAAATCCTTTTCGCCCGCGAAACCAATCAAAAGAATCCCGAATTTACCGACACCACTTAACCTGTCCGCTCGCTTCAGGTAGTGCCAGAGTTTGAGTTTTTTAGCCAGCCTGTCAAATTCCTTTTCAAACTCTGTCTCTTCCTTCCCGGAACCCTTTTCCGTAATTGTCGGCTGCCTACCCCAAGTCTTATCGGCTGGAGCAGACACAACCCGACGAGCCAAATCCTGCCTCTGGTATTTGTTCCAAAAATCAATCGGATCAAGGTCGTCCGGGTAGCCAAGAACATCGTATATATCACGATTCCCCGAATACTGTCCTCCGGGATTTACAAGGCGGTGTCTGTCAATCCTGGAAACGTCGTTAGTAGCCATCTTCGCGTGTTGTGCACAGAAGCCCCCGACAGTAGCATTTCGGGAGCATTGATCGCCATCGTTAGTCTCAGCCTGACATCTCATAGTTTAATGACCCCAAGTCGCTTTTATCTTGTTTTTCTCTTTGAGTTCTGATAACGCCCAAACCAAGGCATCTAATCTATCGGGAGAATCATCGCCGGGTTGCCAACCGCATAACTGCTCTTCCAATTCCTCGAACCTATTAACGTGATGTACCCTGCCCTGTTCGTACAAAGCGGCTATCGGCTCGGCCCTGGCATGCTTCCCCCGTGACGCGTGAACCTGCTTGAATGGAACTCGCTCAACCTCTTGAACCGTTGACTCAACCATATCCCCGCCCTGATTGGTTTCTGCGATAACGTGATTGGCCCCGTAAACGTCGTAAGCCGTTATCGCTTTACTGGCCCAGCCCTGCGGGCTCGCTTTACAGGAATAGTCATCAAGGACGTAAAACTGGTCATCGAGCTTTCCCGCAACGATAATCCCGGTCTCGTCACTTTCAGTCCTGTTAGAAGTTGCCGGATCAATCGCTACAACTACACGATCACACCTCTTCTTAACCTCACCCGGTTCCTCATCCATATACTTGAAGTGGTCCTGGTCCCACAGAGCCCCCGGCGTATCGGTCAGAATTTGAGCCTTTAACTCCTGTTTACCTAACCTGGTTCCCTCGTAATCCTTGACGACAGTCTCAAAAAAATCCTCGCTCAAATTAGCCTTATTGTCGTAAGTAGAACCGGTAGTCAGATGAATTTTTTCGCTCTCCTTACTCTTCTCGACCAAATCTGTAACAATCGGTAACGGCTTAGGGGTCATCGTTATAATCTCTTTGGGATCACCCCGCCTTGCCGTAAACTGGGCCTGCTCGTAAGTCTTCTTCGGATATTGCCAGGCACTAAGTTCATCCATCCATATCAGGTCGTAGCCCCCACCACGAATATTGTCAGGCTTTGCACCAGTCCTTATATGCGCAACCTGACCGTCCGGCCAAATAACCCTTTTATTGCCCGGCTCGTAAGTCGGTTCGTAGTGCGGCGAGCAAACACTAAGCAGACCAGAATCAGGATCTTCAACCATATCCTCGCGAGCGTCGGTGGGATTTTTGCTTATAAGCAACATCTTTTCAGTTTTCCCACGCTCGACCCTGAACCTGATAGCTTCAGCCGCCGTCCTGTTCTTCCCCCAGCCACGTCCGGCGATAATCAGCCAGGTCTGCCAGTCCGTGTCGGGAGGTAGCTGTTCGTCGCGGGCCTCGATCTCCCATATTTGCTGATGGGAGCGAATCTTTTGCTCTACCGAGGCTGAGTTGAGGATGTCTTTTTCGATCATAAGGGCTCAATTCTGGTGAGTTTGGAAAGCACACCTATAATATTCTTTAACATTCTTTACATTCTTATTAGTGTTTATCTGCTGTTTACGCTCTGTCAGGAATGCTGTCAACTTTTAATTGTCCACCCCTGCTTTCTGCCGTTGCGAAAGGGCTTTCGGAGATTGATTTGATGTCAACTTTGCTGTCAATAATCATTTTTAATTAGCCAGGGCTCCGTGTGAGTGGGGAACCTGTGGATTCACAAGCTAGGGTCGATTTCGGGGGTGTAAACCTGCCAAATTTTCTAGGTCGAATATCTATAGGCTCACGACCGGCAAAATGCCCCCAGGAAATCGGTGCTGGTAGCTGGGCTGAGAGGCCACATATAGCCCCATGAGTAGCCTTAGCTTTGCTCGCCGTATGATAGATTAGCCACCTTGCCAAAGTTCGCTTAAATTGGCTCTCATTAGATTTGTATCGTGATCCAGATTTTTAACAAAAGACATCTTATGTTAAAAATATGCTCAATCCTCGGCTGATCCGGCCTCGAGCTTGCCGGAAACTTGCTCGAGCCTGGCCTGGAGCTCCTGGTCGGCCTCTGAGAGCTCGTGGTCATGGTCGATCTGGCCCTCTAGATCAAGTCCGAACATCCTTTTGAGGTTCTCATTCCGGTCCAGGACCGAATTGATCGCTCCGAGCTTGATCGTATGGGGGGCTTCACCCTCGGCTATGATCTCTCTTAGACCCTCTATTGCCAATTCTTCTAAATCCATCAGTTTCAGCTTGCCCGTCAAGCTCTCCACCGCCATCTCTTCCATCAGCGCCTTTCTCACTTTGTCAGAGCTGAGGACGTCTGATTTTATATGGGATGGATGAGTATCCGAATAGCCCGCTTGCTCAGCCGCTTCCTTTATATCCGCAACCTGTGGCAGCGCTTCGACGAACTTCTGCTGTTTCTCTGTTAAATCTCTACTCATAATATCAACTCGCTATATTGTGCTAATTTCGCAAACTATT
>JBDGQU010000030.1:0-2021 GCA_042218715.1 Bipolaricaulia bacterium
CTAGCTCCCCGGGCTGGACTCGAACCAGCAACCTACCGGTTAACAGCCGGTCGCTCTGCCGGTTGAGCTACCGGGGAAAGAAAGTCCCTGGCGGCGTCCTACTCTCCCAGTCCGTCTCCAGACTGGTACCATCGGCGCTGGAGGACTTAACTTCCGTGTTCGGGATGGAAACGGGTGTGGCCCCTCCGCCGTGTGCCGCCAGGCAACGCCACATCTTGGTTCTGGGTGTTAGGTGTTAGGGGTTAGGTAAAAAACAAAAAAACAGAAACCAAAGACCAAAGACCTAAAACCCAATACCTAAGACCTAGCACCTAATAGCCGGATGAGGTTAACAGGCACCCTGTAGGGGTAGCTGTTGGATATCGGTCGATTAGTATCGCTCGGCTTAACACATCGCTGTGCTTACACCTGCGACCTATCTACCTCCTGGTCTGGAAGGGACCTGTTGGGGAGACCTGATCTTGGAGTGGGCTTCGGGCTTAGATGCCTTCAGCCCTTATCCGCTCCGGACTTGGCTACCCAGCGATGCCACGGGCGTGACAACTGGTACACCATCGATCCGGACCTCCCGGTCCTCTCGTACTAGGGAGGTACCTCCTCAAGTCTCCGACGCCCACGGTGGATAGGGACCGACCTGTCTCACGACGGTCTGAACCCAGCTCGCGTACCCTTTTAACCGGCGAACAGCCGGACCCTTGGGACCTGATTCAGCCCCAGGATAGGATGAGCCGACATCGAGGTGCCGAACCGGGCCGTCGATGTGAACTCTCGGGCCCGACCAGCCTGTTATCCCCGGGGTAGCTTTTATCCGATGATCGACGGCCCTCCCACGAGGGACCGCCGGGTCACTAGGGCCTGCTTTCGCATCTGATCGACCTGTCGGTCTTTCAGTTAAGCTCCCTTATACCCTTACATTCGTGGACGGCTGATCACCAACCAGCCTGAGGGAACCTTTGCGCGCCTCCGTTAGTCTTTGGGAGGCAACCGCCCCAGTCAAACTGTCCAATTGACACTGTCCTTCCTCCAATGGTGGTTGAAGAGAAGTTAGAACCCCGGCAGATGAAGAGTGGTATTTCACCGGCGGCTCCATCAGGGCTGGCGCCCTGACTTCTTTGCCTCCCACCTATGCTATACGACATCTACCAAGACCCAGTGCCAACATTCAGTAAAGCTCCACGGGGTCTTTCCGTCCAGCCGCGGGTTACAGGCATTTTCACCTGTAGTTCAAATTCGCCGAGTCTCTGGTCGAGACAGCGCCCGGATCGTTGGACCTTTCGTGCGGGTCGGAACTTACCCGACAAGGAATTTCGCTACCTTAGGACGGTTATAGTTACCGCCGCCCTTCGCCGGGGCTTCAGTTCAGGGCTTATACCCATCCCCTTGACCTTCCGGTAGTGGGCAGGTTTCAGTCCCTATACGTCGGCTTTCGCCTTGGCAGGGACCTGTGTTTTTGATAAACAGTCGTCCAGGCCAGGTTGCTGTCACCATGTGCATGGTACCCCTTCTCGCTAACTTACGGGGCCACTTTGCCGAGTTCCTTGACCAGAGTTTGCTCGCACCCCTTAATATACTCTATTTGCCTACCTGTGTCGGTTTGCGGTACGGTCTCAACTGTGATTCCTAGAGGATTTTCTCGGAGAGTTAACTTCCTTCCTTCGGACCGGTAAGGGTCCTCGCATTCACTTCTCGGCTTCGAGCGGACGGATTTTCCTATCCGCTCTACCTCGAAGCTTGGGCCGGTAACCGTTCTCCGGCGAAGGTCGTCATCTCCCGTCACCCCTTCGGTCGAACTCGCAGTTGAGGGGCCGGAATATTAACCGGCTGTCCGTCACCTGTCCCGTTTGGGTTGGGCTTAGGACCGCCTTACCCTGGGAGGACGAGCCTTCCCCAGGAAACCTTAGGCATTCGGGGGCCAGGATTCTCACCAAGCTTGCGCTACTTATGCCGGCATTCTCTCTTCCGTTTCGTCCACGGGACCTTCCGGTCTCCGCTTCTGCCTAAAACGGAACGCTCTCCTACCA
>JBDGQU010000031.1:0-1882 GCA_042218715.1 Bipolaricaulia bacterium
TCCGAGCGATTAAACCGACTACCGATTAACTTCTGGGTCCCGTTTTGTAAAATACCCAAGGAACTTTTTTAAAAGGGTTTTCTACAAACCCCGCCCCTTTTGGGGTTAGGTTCCTGACTCCTCAGCTTCACTAAGTTCCCGCAGTAAAGCGAGCAGAAAACGCCAGAAATTTTCGACTGATTTTATATTCATCCGCTCTTCAGGGGAATGAGGAGATTCTATTTCCGGACCGGCAGAAATCATCTCGATGTTCTCCTTTTTCTCGCCAATAATCCCTGTTTCCAGCCCGCCGTGAACGACCTTTACGCCGGGGTTTTCCCCGTAGATATCCCGAAAGACCTGCCTGCTATAATCCAGCAACTTTGACTCCTCGTCCGGTTGCCAGGCGGGATAAGCCTCGTGATGTGTTACTTCGCTACCGAATGCTTCTCCTATTGCTTCTATTCTATTTTTCCTGAGGTTCTCCAGTTTAGACTCCCGGGTGCTTCTTGAGCTCATCAAAACTCTGACAGTGTTATTCCGGACTTTCACGGAGGCCAGGTTGGTTGAGGTTTCTACAGTGGAGTCAAGGTCCTTTTCGTAGGCCATCACCCCGTTTGGTAGGGCCAGGATCAAATTAATGAGCGCTCTGGTAGTGGCTGCGTTGAATCTTTTCTGCCCGCCACCTTCGGGAATTTTCTTTACTTCCAGATTCATTCCCGGTTCGGTTTTCGAGTACTCGCCTTTGAGTTCGGAAAATTTTTCGGTCAAAGTCCTTTCCGTGGCCGAGTAGTCTTTTTCGACTGAGATCACGGCCGATGCTTCCCGGGGGATGGCATTGTGTTTATCTCCCCCGGATATTTCCACCAAGTTAAGGGAATTATTCTCAAGACTTTTTAACAACCGGGTCAGAAGCTTAATTGAATTCGCCCGACCTTTATCTATGTCCCCCCCTGAGTGTCCGCCGACTAATCCTTTAACCGAGATTTTTACTCTATCCCGGGAATTTCCCACCTCGTAATCGATTGGTAAATCGACAGTGGTCTTTCCTCCTCCTGCACAACCGATTGTGAATACCCCGAACTCTTCTCCGTCCAGGTTTAGGAGCTTATCTCCTCTAATGAACTCTACCTCGAGGTTCGCGGCACCGTTGAGTCCTCTCTCCTCGTCGACAGTAAATAGGCAATCAACAGAGTCAACTGTGTGATTACCCGTGGCAACGGCCAAAGCAAGGGCCACTCCTATTCCGTTATCGGCTCCGAGAGTCGTTCCTTTTGCCGTCAACCAGCCATCCTCTTCCTTAAGCCTGATAGGATCCTTCTTGAAGTCGTGCTCAACTTCCGAGTTCTTCTCACAAACCATATCCATGTGTGCTTGCAGGATTACATTTGGCCGGCGTTTGCTTTCCAGTAATACGTTACCGACCTCGTCCTCCTTCACTTCCATCTCCGTTTCAGCCGCTGCTTCGATAATGTAATTTTTTATTCCTTCTTCGTTTCCGGAACACCGGGGAATTTCACTTATCTTTTCGAAGTGGGACCACACTTCTTCTGGTTTTAAGTTTAACATTGTGAAATAAGGTTATTATTTGCCGGCTGGTTTCACAAGAACTCTAAGTTCAATCTCAGTTCTTTCACCACAATCGTACTTAATATTTCGCCCGTTATTCTCCCTCTGCCGCTTACCTGGCAACTGTTTTAACCTTATAATCCTGAAAATATGCTAAATCCGGCAGCCAGGTTAGCGGTAGAGGGAGATAAATAATGAAATTAAGTTAACGCTGATGAATTTCCGCCTAGTTTCCATATATGGTAAAAGAACTGAGATCAACAAGACTCCAACTCCCCAGTTGACCAGAGGTAGTTGAGTTGAATTGTTTAAGAAGTTATTCTAATTAAGGAAA
>JBDGQU010000032.1:0-2189 GCA_042218715.1 Bipolaricaulia bacterium
AGCCGATTCCTCCCCAGGGCAAGCCCTGGGGCTTCCTCGGCAAGTTTTGGTGAATAACTTCAGGCTTTGGTCTCATGCCTAATAACAGAGTCGGTCCCTTTAAAAAAATATAGTAGACCCTGTCCCCGAGCCGGGGCGGATGGTTCGATGGGCACGGATATCTAATATTTTTACAGAAGAAAGGGAAGACCAAAAAGGAAGCCCTACGACTCATTTCCCCCTCTAATAGGGGAAAGAGAGAAAGGGGGTGTCAATTAACGGAAATTACAGCTCAGAGTTGGTTAACCTTCCGCTTTTTTCAACGCGAACCAGACTCTGCCCGAGTCGTCCTCGGGCGGATCGAAGTTCTCCAGGTCGCTCCAGACGTCCGGTATCACGAATCCGGCACTTCGAGCCATTTCTTCGATTTCATCCAGCTCGTACCCTTTTTCCAGGTGTACTTCTTCGTGTTTTTCCCAATCACTTCCGTTATTTACGAAAAACGTAATCGTCAATCTCGCTATCCTCTCCGGTCGATCGTAACCCGTCCTGTGGAGCTCAAACACAGAAGAGTCGTCTCGCTGGACGTAACAGTCGTGCTCCTGCCACTGGACGCTCAGTCCGTGGATTGTATTTACGTCGAAGACGAAGTAACCTCCCTCTCTCAGTAGTTCGTGGACGTTTCCCAGCGTTTCCCGGAAGTCCGAACGAGTGAGGAGATAGTTCATGCTATCGAACCAGCTAGTAACAAAGTCGAACCTTCCGTCCAGCGAAAGCTCTCTCATATCCTGCTGGAAAAAAGTCACATCAACTCCCTCTTCCTCTGCGTTATCCCGGGCTAGATCGATCATCTCCTCCGACTTATCGATACCCGTGGCTTGGTAGCCAAGCTTAGCCAATTCGACGGCAAAGGTACCCTCTCCACAGGCCAGGTCCAGTACAATAGAAGGCCGGGCCCGAAGTTTACCCAAAATATCCGGAAACTTCCCGGCAATGTACCTGCTGTACTGAGGATAGGAACCCGACGAGTAAAGTTGAGCGAATTTGGAGTAGTTTTCTGAAGACATAGCTAAATCAAGTTATTCTCTAACTATCGGTTACAGGATACCGTGTGAAAATACTACCGTTCCAGGTAACCAGAACATTCACAGTTGGCCTCTCAGCTTTTTCCTCACTTCTGGAGCCTGCAGTTTCTGGATAGCCCGTTTCTGAATTTGCCTCACCCTTTCCCTGCTGATATCGAAAACCTGCCCCACTTCATCCAGCGTTCGGGGATGATAGTCCTTCAACCCGTAACGGAGCTGGAGTATTCTCTTCTCCCTATCCGTAAGGGATTCTTCCATTACCTCCTCCAGCTTGTCAGTTACCAGCTTGTCCAGTGTTTCCTGTTCGGGCCTGGGCGCGTTTTCGTCCGCCAGCAGGTCTCCCAGCACGTTCCCGTTGGGCGAGTCCTCCCCCAGTGGTTTGTCGAGAGAGGTGGTTTGGTGGGCCGATTTCTTTGCCTTGAGGACTTTCTCTTCCGCGACGTCTAGCTTTTCCGCTATCTCTTCGATAATCGGTTCTTCGCCGTTTTCGTTTATGTGTTTCTGTTCCACTTTGTAAATTTCCCTAATCAATTCGTTCATGTGAGCCGGAATCCTAATCGTCCGGGATTGGTTGTTTATCGCCCGGAATATCCGCTGACGAATCCACCAGGTCGCGTAGGTACTGAACTTGTACCCTTTAGTGTAATCGAATTTCTCGATAGCCCTCATCAGCCCCAGGTTGCCTTCCTGAATAAGATCTAGGAAAGGAAGCCCATAATTTCTGTATTTCTTGGCGATGCTTATGACAAGCCGTAGGTTGTGACGGGCTAGTTCTTTCTTCGCGTCTGTATCTCCCTCTTCTATCCTTTTTGCAAGCTCAACTTCTTCTTCCCGGGAAAGTATGTCCTCCTTAACCTCGTCGAAATACCGCTCGAGGTTTTCGTCCGTCAAACTTGCCTCCTTGGAACAAAAGTTCCGTCCTTATTCGTCCTAGCCCAAACTAGCCTTTCGGTAAAGTTTTGTCCAAGCCTTTAAGCAACCAGGTTTATATTTAGATTTGAAACTGAGTCAAGTACACCCCGAATCCCGTGAATTATAACTTACTTTCAGCCTAATTCCAGCTAGTTTCGCGGTTAATGAATAGTTCTTAGTTCACAATAGACAGTTTGCAGTCTACAGTCAACA
>JBDGQU010000033.1:0-11913 GCA_042218715.1 Bipolaricaulia bacterium
AAAGCATAAGTTTTTGGAGAGGAAAGTGGTACGCCCGGGAGGACTTGAACCCCCGACCTACGGATCCGGAATCCGTCGCTCTGTCCAACTGAGCTACGGGCGCACAGATCAGATCAGAGAATTCACCTCTACGCTTGAGTGATAGGCCCGTTTCAGCTTCCAGAAATCTCAAAGAAGCGGGGGAAATTAAACTATGAATTCTGAAGATCTCCCGCGCATTTTTTTTTACGACAATGATGAAACATTACAATCTTATCTAGTTTATCGGGTGTTTTATATTTATAGTTGGCCTTACTAATATCCATTCTTATAGGAGGGATTGAGAACAACAAAGGATTGAATTTTTTAGCTTCAGGCTAAGGTGTAATTTGTAATGATAAAACGGTCCTGTTAGACTTAAATGTGTATTATAAAGTAAAGGATTGGCGGTAGTATTTTACATATCGTAAGGAGGTTTACCGTGGAAAATAATGAGGATCTGGAATTGAAGGAAGAGATTGAGCTTTATGAAGCAAATAAAGTGGAATGGGCTAATAAATATGGTGAAGGCAAGTTTGTTGCCATAAAAGGTGAGCAAGTATTAGGCCCCTTTGATTCTCAGAAAAATGCTTACGAAAAGGGGTTGGACAAGTTTGGTCTAGAGCCTTTTCTTGTGCAAAAGGTATCTGAAGAAGAGGAAGTAAACTATTTACCAGCGCTTGAATTGGGAATAATTCATGCCAATTGATAGTGACTTTGGGATTGATATTGGATTCCCCGGCCTTCCAGAAGAGGATCAACCTGATCAAGTTGTAGTAAAGCCTAATCCTGAACCATTAGCACAAAAGGGGCCTATTTTGGATGTCGAAGTTCATGTAACTGATTCTCATGCAAAGGTTTTAAAAGACAATGGTAAAGAAGTACCTTCACCTCGGACGGGAAAGGGGCTGATTGATACTGGTGCTTCTATTTCTGCTGTGGATGTGGATACTATAGATGAATTGTCTCTTTCCCCAATAGGTGCAACTAATGTAAGCACCCCTTCTGGAAAAGCTATTCAAGAATTATATGCTCTTAAATTTTCATTTCCAGGAAAGGGACTTCCTGACATGAATTCTCTGAATGTTTTAGGCAGTAACTTAGATGGCCAGAATATATGTGCATTAATAGGCAGAGATATATTACGCTATTGTTTATTAGTTTATGAAGGTCCTTCAGGTAGTATAACGATAGCAATTTAAAATTTCATTGAATCAGTTTTCTGGATAGTTCTCCTTCCGCTAAAGGTAAGAAAAGCAAATATAAGTATCTAGAATTAATTCAGAATTTTGTTAGCATAATTTGATTTGAAGTTCTGTTTACGATGTAGAAGTATGGAAGTATGATTGAGAAACAATAGATGTTCAATTAATTACGTGCTCAGAAGTGGAGATTTGCAAAGTTTTAATTATCGATAATCACCAGTAATAGGTGTAGAGTGGTACGCCCGGGAGGACTTGAACCCCCGGCCTACGGATCCGGAATCCGTCGCTCTGTCCAACTGAGCTACGGGCGCACGTTCATTGTGACTATAACCCTGAGGAATGGGAACTTCAACCAAAATTAGCCGAGAGTGCCCCAGGGCACCCCCTGGGGGTGAATCGGCTGTTTTGAGTGCTGGGTCAATTTTCGTTTTTCAAATCCAAGGTTATCTTCACAATTGTATTTTTTTATATGCCCCGCTCTGGGGGCGGGGATCTTGACTCCTCTCTTCTCTAATATTCCAAATCCTCTAAGCTCTCGAGCTTTTCTCGTCCGGTAGGGCAGCGTTCCATGAGGATACATTTCCGGCACCTGGGCTTTCGAGATTTGCAGGTTTCCCGGCCGAGCCTTATTAGGTGCAGGTGAAGTTGATACATGTCTTCCGGGGGTACGAGTTCGGTGAGGGTTTCGTGGTGTTTTTCTCCGCGGTTAACTAATTCCAGTCGGGAAGTGACCCGTCTAACGTGAGTGTCCACGGGAAATATCGGTTTGTCCAGGGCAAAAAGAGAGACCACTGCCGCAGTTTTCTTTCCCACTCCGTCAAATTCCATTAACTTTTCCCATGTTTCTTTCGCATCCAACTCGTCCAGGTAATCGAGGTCAAGACCTCCCATCTCCCGGAGCCCGGTTAGTATGCCTTTTATCGTCTTCGCTTTTTGATGTTGGAGCCCAGCTGTCTTTATCGCCTCGGCAATCTTTTCCTCGGAAGCGTCTGCCAGCTCCTCGTAGTCGTCGAAAGTATCCCAGAGGCTCTCCTCCGCCTTGTCCCGGTTGTTATCATTTGTGTTCTGGGACAGCACCGTTTGCACAAGCGTATCCAGTGGGTTCCTGGTGGCGTCCTTTGTTATGGCGCCGAAGTGGTCCTCCAATCTGTCGCGGACCCATAATAAGTTTTCTAATCTTTTTTTGTCGCCGATCATATTTGTGGATATTAGGTTAACGGAATTGGCGGAAGATGGCAATGCGATCTTCCGCCCCAGTGTTGCTCAACTGCGTTTCATTGAATAACATTTTACGGTGATACTATGGCGGGTCACTCCGAATGGTCAAACATAAAGCACAGAAAGGAGAAACAGGACAAGAAGAAGGCAAAGAAGTTCGGAAAGTTGACCAAGGAGATAATTAAGGAAGCACGCAAGAACCCTGATCCCAAAGACAATCCGACGCTTGCCGGGGCGATAGAACGGGCGAAGGAAGCGGACATGCCGAAGGAAAACATCGAACGAGCCCTGAAGAAGGCAAAAGGCGAACTGGAAGGGCAGGACTTTAAGACCCTGGTTTACGAGGGCTACGGTCCAGAGGGCGTCGCAGTGCTGGTGAAGGCCGAGACCGATAACCGGAACAGGACAAGTTCCTACTTGAAGAACACGTTCGAGGAGTTCGGCGGCGAGCTGGGCGACGAGGGTTGTGTTCGCTGGATTTTCGACCGTAAAGGTCTGGTTAGAATCGACCCAGCTTCTATGAACGGGACGGACGAGGAAACCCTCCAGCTAGAGGCGATCGAAGTCGGAGCCGAGGACATAGAGGACGTTAATGGGGCGGTCAAAATCTACTTTGACCCGGACGATCTAAAACCAGCTGCCGAAAGCTTGAAAGAACTCGTTCCGGACCTGGAAACGGAATTGGTTATGTCCCCGAAAAACTACGTCACCCCCGGAAAGGACGGAGAAGAGAAGGTAAAGAAACTTATAGATGAATTAGAAGATAACCGTGATGTGGACAGTGTCTTCCATAATTGTAAACCCTTGCTCGATTAAATCGACTTCTTCTACAACCTGTCGAGACTCATTTTAACCGCTTCGAAGAGTTAGGTAGGCCCTACCCCCACGAGTTTTCTGACTTCCTTCATGTTTCTAGAGGCTTCTTTCTTTGCTTTTTCCTTCCCTTTTTTCAGAAGATCTTCTACGTGGGAACGGTTTTCCATTAACTCTTTTTTCTTTTCCTGAACGGGGCGAATCTCACTCATAAGGTTCTCGTAGACGGCTTCCTTTAGATCGATGTACATAAGATTTCCCGCTCTGTGGTCCTCTCTGAACCCTTCTACCGTAGATTCCGGCGCCGTCAGCTCAAGCAGGGTGAATAAATTAGCTACGCCCGGACTCATTTCGTCGCCCTTAGCCTTCCCGGGATCGGTGACGGCAGACTTTATCTTTTCCCAGATGGAGTTCTCGTCCTCCATTAACCCGATGGCGTGCTTGTCGTGGTCGCTTTTACTCATTTTTCTCTCGGGGTCCGCCGTAGACATTATTCTGGCTCCCTGTCCGACTATGGGCTCCGGTTCCGGAAAAAACTCACCGAATCTGCCGTTGAATTTCCGGGCGATCCTTCTGGTTAACTCGACGTGCTGAATCTGATCTTCCCCTACCGGTACCCGGGAAGCCTTGTATAGTAGTATATCTGCTGCCTGTAGTACGGGATAATCAAAAAGCCCCGCGCTCACGAAATCCCGTTTTTCGGATTTGTCTTTAAACTGGGTCATTCTGGTTAAATCCCCGTAAGACGTCACCGAATTAAATATCCACTGGAGCTCAACGTGCTCCCTAACCTCGGATTGGATAAATAGAATGGATTCCTCGGGATCGATACCGCTTGCGATTAGGTCTGTAGCCAGGTCAATTGAGTTTTCCCGGAGAGTCGTGGGATCGTAATTCGAAGTGATAGCGTGAAGGTCGACTATACAGTAAACGGTTTCGTGTTCCTCCTGGAGTTCGGCCCAGTTCGTTATAGCACCGAAGTAGTTTCCCAGGTGGAGTTCTCCCGTGGGCTGGATGCCGGAAAATAATTTTGGCATGAAAATTCACTCCTTGGTTCTTGTGTTTTTTTGGGTGGTACGAATCGAGCGGTGACTAGCTTTTCAGCCAGACCGTTAGGATGGTGATATCGGATCTGGTGACGCCTGGTATCCTCTCGGCCTGGCCCAGGGTTTGTGGTTCAACTTCTTTCAATTTCTCTCGTCCTTCCGTCGAAAGACCGTCCAATTTGTCGTATTCCAGAGAGTTTGGTAGTTCCTTTTCCTCCATTTCCCGGAACTGGTCTATCCTTTTCTCCTGCTTTTTTATGTAGCCTTCGTATTTAGCTCTTATCTCCACTTCTTTCCGGATTTCCGGAGCCGTTCCGTCCTCGAGCGATCCCAGCTCCATAATAGTGTCCCAGGAAAGTTCCGGTCGTTTGAGTAGTTCGTATAGACTTGCCCCCTGATCCTCCAGGGGTGAGGTGTCGTTTGATTCTAGAATATCGTTGACTTTCTTTCCCGGCGTGACCCTGGTTGATTTTAACCTGTCGAGCTCTCTCCCAATCTCTTCTTTCCTTTGTTTGTATTTATCGTATCTTTCTTTACTAATAGTTCCCAGGTCGTGGGCCAGTTCGGTCAGTCTGAGGTCAGCGTTGTTCTCCCTCAGTATTATTCGGTATTCGGCCCGCGAGGGCAGCATTCTGTAAGGCTCGTCGACGCCTTTCGTAACGAGGTCGTCTATCATAACCCCGATGAAGCCCTGGGACCGGTCCAGAGTTAACTGGTCACTTTCTCGGATCGCCGCGTTAATTCCGGCAATAATTCCCTGCCCCGCCGCCTCTTCGTAACCCGTGGTTCCGTTTATCTGGCCGGCCGCGTAAAGGCCGTCGATTTTCTTCGTTTCCAGGGAGCTCTTCAGCTGAGTCGGGGGTAGGTAGTCGTACTCGATTCCGTAACCGTATCTTTCGATGTGCGCGTTTTCCAGACCCTTCATTGACCTGACAATGCCCTCCTGAACGTCCGGGGGAGAAGAGGTGTATATTCCCTGTAAATAGTACTCTTTCGAGGCTTTCCCCTCGGGCTCAAGGAAGACCTTGTGGTGCTCCCTGTCCGGGAAGTCGACTATTTTGCTCTCCAAGGAAGGGCAGTACCTCGGGTGGGCGCTAACTACGGTACCGTTGTACCTGGGGTTTCTATCAATATTGTTTCTTATTATTTCGTGTGTCTTTTTGTTGGTTCTGGTTAGATACACGGGATAGTTGTCTTCGAGGACCTGTTTTTCCGAAACGTAGGAGAACCCAAAAGGTTCGTCTGTCGTGGACTGGCTTTTCAGCGTCGAAAAGTCTATTGTGTCTCCGTTGACCCGGGGGGTCGTATCCGTATTCATCCGCTCAACCCTCAACCCGTGGCTTTCCAGACTATTCGACAACTCTTCCGCCGGAGGTTCACCTGTTCTACCGGCGGGATAGGAGGTGTCTCCGAGGTAAACTCTTCCCGTTAGGAAAGTCCCCGGGGCGAGAACTACTGCCGGCGCGGAATAAGTCACTCCCTCGCGGGTAACTACGCCCTTTATTTCCCCTGACTTCACGATCAATTTCTGGACCATCCCTTCGTTGAGCCGGAGATTATCCTCCGTTTCCAGTACCCGTTTCATTTCCCGGCGGTACTCGTCCCTGTCAACCTGGGCTCTCATTATCTGCATCGCCTGGCCCTTGCTCGTGTTTAACCTTCTTAGGTGAAGGGCGGAGCGGTCCGTGTTCCTGGCCATCTCTCCCCCGAGAGCGTCTATTTCTCGGACCAATTGAGATTTGCCCGGACCACCTATTGCCGGATTGCAAGACAGTCGAGCAATTTTATCCAGATCTATCGTTAGTAGCGTGGTTCGTCGTCCGGTTCGAGCTGAAATTAGAGCTGCCTCACAGCCCGCATGACCGGCTCCCACGACAATAACTTCGGAACTTTTCTCCATCGATCAATCACCATTGAGATGATAAATTACTGGGTCGTTCTATTCAACGGAGAGAGCTCTTGCAGGGACCTCCTCTCCCCAATACAAATTTCTTGTGGTCCCTTGTGGTAATTTATTTGACCCGGAACTACAAAAATTTAGCTATACTCTAAGAATATTTTTGGAAGCGGAAATTGGTCTCGAATTTTGAATTCAGTTCTTTCACCATTGTACGTAAGTAAGCGATAGGTAATTCATGATCTACGACTTCATTTTATTCTAAAAGCCCTCTGCTGCTTACCTGGCTGCCGGGATTTCGGGTACGTTCAGGATTATAAGGTTAAATAAGTTGCCAGGTAAGCGGAAGAGGGCCGGACGGATAGTTGCATTGGTAGTGAAAGAACTGAATTGTATTAGAAATTTGTCTCGAGCGAATAGGTCGCTTAGCTTAAGAGGTGATAAGATGATATACGTTAGAAAGTCGGAGGAATTCGAAAGAGAAGAGTTAACCGATCTCGAAGACGTTGAGAACGTGGAGAAGGAAGTACTGTTAGGTGATTCGGAAGGAGTGGAAACGTTTGCGATGAGAAGATTTACACTGGGTGCCGAGGGCCATACACCTTATCATACCCACGACTGGGAACACGAAGTTTACGTGCTGACCGGTAAGGGGAAGATCCGGACGGAAAGGGGAGAGAAGGACCTGTCGCCGGGTGATGCGGTTTACGTACCGTCGGACGAACTACACCAATTTGTCAGTGATTCAGAGGGGTTGAAGTTTTTATGTCTGGTGCCGAGACGAGGAGAACCGACGACGTCGTGAGGGGAACCGGAGAAGGGCCCGCGAGGTCCGGTGATAAAGTTCTCGTGGCGATAAGCGGAGGGGTAGATTCCTCGGTGGCTGCCCTGTTGCTCAAGCGGTGGGGTTACGAAGTACATACGCTGACCTTTTGGCTCTGGGACTACCCAAATTCCCCCGAATATAGGGGTAAAGAGAACGCCTGTTGCTCGTTGAGCACGGCGGAGATAGTTGCCGACCAGCTGGAATTACCTCATCACGAGATCGATTTGAGTTCGGAGTTCGAGTCGGAGGTAGTGAACCACACGATCGAGCAGTATATCCAGGGCGTAACACCGAATCCTTGCGCCCGGTGTAACAGGCTGGTTAGGTTCGATCTTTTACGAGATCAGGCGGACAAAATGGGATTTCCGCTGATCGCTACCGGCCATTACGTTCGGACGATCGAGCGCGATGGTCTGAAGTACCTGTTAAAAGGGGTAGATAAGGAAAAGGACCAGTCCTATTTCCTCTACGGCCTGAACCAGAGGCAATTAAGGAAAGCAGTTTTTCCTGTGGGCGACTATTCGAAAGAAGAGATCTACGCGATGGCCGAGGAAGAGGACCTCGTTACGGCGGACGTTGAAGAAAGCCAGGACCTATGTTTCGTGCCCGAGGGGGATTATCGTGATTTCCTCGCCCGAGAAGCTCCGGAACGGATTGAGTCGGGGGAAATAGTTGACCTCCAGGGAAACGTCCTCGGAGAGCACGAGGGGTTGCCGTTTTACACGATCGGTCAGAGGAGAGGACTGGGTCTCCAGCACAACGAAGCTCTCTACGTGATTGACCTTAATTACGAAGAAAATAGGCTCGTCGTGGGACCGGAGGAGGCACTTTATTCTACCGGGTTGATCGCGACCGAGTGTAGCTGGATAACGGGTTCTCCGCCGGAAAAGACGGATCTCGAAGTTAAGATTCGGTACAGGGCGTCTCCGGCAACCGCGAAGGTAGAAATAATTGATGAGGGAGTCAGAGTGGAGTTTTCCGAGCCTCAGAAATCGGTTACTCCGGGGCAAATTGCCGCCCTGTACGACGGAGATAAGCTTCTGGGGGGCGGGGTTATTGAGCGAAAGTTGGATTAGGACTTAGCTTCTCAGTCCTGTATGTGATTTATCCGGTATTCACGGGCTACTAGATTTTATCGCCTATACCCTCTGCCGCTTACCTGGAGCGGTTGAGTTTTAGCTCGGGTTGGCTTATCAATATAGTAGCTTAATCGAGTTCAGAGGTTATAAGATGACTCCAAAAGATAGATTAAAAAATGAGGATCGTAATGGAAGCGAGGAATCACTGAGAGCCGGGGGAGCGTCCGGCAACTTGCTGGGGTTATATATTTCCGAGATAGGGAAGTACGGGCTTTTGGATCGGGCTGAAGAAAACTACCTTAGCAGGCGAATAAAGCAGGGAAGTAAACTGGCTAGGAAGAAGCTCATTCTGTCAAACCTGAGGCTAGTCGTAAAACTCGCAAAACAGTACGCCAACCAGGGGGTAAGTCTCCTCGATTTAATTCAGGAAGGAAATATAGGGTTGATGGAGGCCGTAGAGAGGTTCGACGAGACCAAAGGGTATAAGTTCAGTACTTACGCCACCTGGTGGATTAAACAGAAGATAAGACTGGCTCTGGTGAATCAGGGAGAGACGGTCAGGATCCCGCCCCACACGTACGACATAATAAGGAAAATCAAGAACCTGAAGCGAAAAGAAAAAGAAGAGGGAAACGAACCTCCAACCAGAGAGGAAATTGCCGAAAAGCTTGATCTCTCTATAGAAACCGTCAAGAGGGCGGAAAGGGCGGAAAAACGGACGGTTTCTCTGGATAAGCCACTTGAAGAAGGTACGAACGAAGTACTGGGGGACTTCATTAAATCGGACGAATATTCGTCTCCCGAAAAAGAAACTCTGAAAGTATTGCTGGACGAGGACCTCGAATCGGGACTGTCCGAACTGACTGACAGGAAGAGAGAGATACTGAAACGCCGTTACGGACTCAACGGCCACGATCCCGAAACTCTGGCTGAAATAGGGGATAGGTTCGGCATTTCTCGAGAACGGGTTCGACAGATTGAAGCCGAAGCCCTGGAAGATTTAGCCCAACCCCGCTTCCTTAATCACCTGAAGAGATACTTCGCGAAACTTTAAACTCAACCCTTCCAACTTTAATCAATAGCTAATACCAAAATTGTGCGGGTTTGACCTGGTCAATTAACAAGGAAGAGTTAACCGAAGGACTTATTTGATAAACGGGAATTGGTCCAGCACCCAGTTTAATATTGACTTCAACTATGAAACCAGTTGATTCATCCCCAGGGCAAGCCCTGAGGGGTTCTCAGCTATTATTGGTAAAATGACAAATATCGTTGGGTGATTTTATGTACTGGCAGAATTCTGGTCCGGGGAATACGGAGAAGACGCTGGAGGTTCTCTGCCGGCCCCGGGAATCCTGATAAGATTTAAAGTTATTTGACTTTCACGTCCGGTTGAGGGATTATTAGTTAGACGTAGTAAATCCGAATTAAAAATTAGTTCAAATGGACTTGAAATAGCGAGGATTAGTGATATAATAATTAGCAGAATAGTGATGAGTCTGCTAAATTTCTCAGGGAATCGAAGTTTAGAAGTTACCAGCAAATAAATGACTCTTGAGAGCTAGGCGGCGTCAGCCGTTGACCTTTAGTATGTGATTCATAGTTCTATTGGGTACAAAGGGAGGTGAGGCCCATGGTAGAAAGCATGACTGAGACAAACAAAAACGATAGTCCAGTACGAAGGTATTTTGACGAAGTTGAAGCTGGACCCTTGCTCTCGCGGGAAGAAGAAAGAGAACTGGCTAAGCGGATAGAACAAGGGGACGAAGATGCTCGTGAGAAGCTGGCTTCAGCTAACTTAAGATTGGTGATAAGCATAGCTAAGAAGTATAGAGGCTACGGATTGCCCTTCCTGGACATAATACAGGAAGGAAATATTGGATTGATGAAAGCAATTGACAAGTTCGACTGGAGGAAAGGATACAAGTTTAGCACCTATGCAACCTGGTGGATAAGACAGGCGATACTGAAGGCGCTAAACAACGAATCCCGAACGGTGAGGGTTCCCTCGCACGTTTCCTCGCTTAATAGAAAAATTGACAAGTTCGTTAAGTCTCATAAAGAGGAGACGGGGGAAGAACCTTCTAACGAGGAAATAGCTGAAGAGCTCGACGTCGATGTAGAAAAGGTCCGTAAGGCCCTGAGAGCTAAAAGGGAATCGGTTTCCCTCGATAAACCGCTTAGGCAGGATGAGGGGTCCAGCGAGGCTCTGGGAGACGTATTGGCGGACGAGAATTCTCCTCAGCCCGAAAAAGAGGCGTTCGGTGATATGCTGGAAGATAGGTTAAAAGGATTGCTAAATAAGGCTCTATCGGACAGGGAGAAGCAGATACTGAAACTTAGATACGGCCTGGAGGATTATCAGCCACTGACGCTTGAAGAAGTTGGGGACGTGTTCGATATTAGCAGGGAAAGAGTCCGGCAGCTTCAGAACAGGGCGATCGACAAGCTCAAAGATCCTAAGTTCAAAGATCAACTCGCCGTATATCGAGAGAATTCGGAAGAAGCCTAGAACTGTATAAGTTTAGGTAGACATTTTACGGGGGCAGTTTTCCAGCCGGGAAATTGCCCCTTTTCTTACATTTACCCCTTTTTTTCGCATCGACACGCAAAAGTTAACTTGACTTTCTTGAGAGAGTTGCCAGGTAAGAGGGGGAGGGGGAGCTTAGGAAGAAATAAACTCTACCCATTCGCTGTTCCGCTCCGAGCTCTTTAGACAGGTTTCGACGAATCCCATACCCCGGACTCCCGCTTTTACGTCGGGGTAGTCGTAGTTTTCAGGATCTACCTTTTTGCCATCCTTTTTGTCCCGCAGCGCGTCCAGGTAGTTCGAATAAACATTTGAAAAGGCTTCGTAAAAACCTTCCGGGTGACCGCCGGGCAAGCTTAGAGCTTTCTCGGCGGAAGAATGAAGGTTGTCACGCCCTTTGCTGAGGACTCTTTTGGGTTTATCGAGGTAAGATACTTTTAAATAGTTCGGGTTTTCCTGTTCCCAGACGACGGATCCCTTAGTTCCGTATATCCCCACTTCGAAATCGTTGTCGTGACCGACCGCGACCTGAGAGCACCAGAACGAGCCAGTCGCACCGCTGGAGAATTTGATCATCATCTCCGCGTTGTCGTCCAGTTCTCTTCCTTCACCGAAGATGCTTATATTGGCGGCAACGGAGTCGATTTCGAGACCGGAGATGTAGGAGACAGTATTCTCGATATGAGTGCCGATATCGCCGACGCAGTTGACCTTGCCGGCTATTTCCGGATCCATTCTCCACTCCGCTTGTTTATTACCTTCTTTTTCCACGGGGGCGGCTAGCCATTCCTGGGGATATTCTCCTTTTACGACCCTTATCTCCCCGATCTCACCGGATCGAACCAGCTCTCGTGCCTGTTTGACCATTGGATAACCCGAGTACACGTAGGTTACCCCGAACAGAAGATCTTTTTCTCTCGTCAAACTCTCCAGTTCTTTAGCCTGATCGAGCGATACGGTCAGGGGCTTGTCACAAACGACGTTAATTCCCCTTCTTAGGAAGGCCTTTGCCGCAGGGTAGTGGAACTTGTTTGGTACTACTATGGAAACAAAATCTATTCCGTCATCCCGGGCGGCCTCTTTTTTTGCCATTTCTTCGTAGTCCTCGTAAAGCCTTCCTTCGTTCAGATCCAGTTCTTTCCCTGTTTGAAGGGTTTTATCGTAACTTCTCGAAAAGACCCCGGACACGATCTCCGCCTTCCCGTCGAATTTTGCCGCCTTCCTATGAACATCCCCTATCATCGAGCCGGGTCCTCCTCCAACCATGCCGTATTTTAGAAC
>JBDGQU010000034.1:0-1547 GCA_042218715.1 Bipolaricaulia bacterium
GGAAAAAGACCCGAATATAAGGAGGTGTACGGAGAAAATGAAACTGACAAGTCCCGAGTTCGGAGATGGTGAAATGATGCCTGAAAAATACGGGTACACAAAAGAGAACGTAAACCCGCCATTAAATATTGAAGGTGTTCCCGAAGAGGCCGAATCCCTGGTGTTGATAATGGACGACCCCGATGCCCTGGATCCGGCTGGAAAGGTCTGGGATCACTGGGTGGTTTGGAACATGGACCCGGACATCCGAGAAATTCCTGAGGATTGGGATATTGAAGGTGGAAAAGAGGGAAAGACGGATTACGGAGAAACGAAGTATGGTGGACCCAATCCCCCGGACGGCGTCCATACCTACCAGTTCCGGGTTTACGCTCTGGATACTCGCCTGGACTTCTCTCAACCACCAACCAAAGACGAACTGGAAGCGGAAATGAATGAACACGTGCTCGCCCGGGCAAAACTGGAAGGAAATTACGCGCCTCAGTAAGGCATTGAAGGGGGTTTAAGTGTCGGAAGTATTTATCACTAGAAGGATTTTTCCTGAAGCGAAAGACCGATTGGGGGAAGCGGGAATAAGGTTCGAGATAAATGATACGGGACGGGTCCTGAACAAGGCCGAGCTAATAGAAGCGCTGGAGGGCAAAGACGGTCTGATACCGCTTCTAAATGACGAGGTCGATGCCGAGGTACTTGACGCCAGCGAAGATTTAAAGATAGTCGCTAACCTGGCCGTGGGCTACGACAATATCGACGTCGAAGCGGCCACGGAGCGGGGAATCATGGTCACTAATACTCCGGGAGTATTGACCGAGACCACAGCGGACCTTTCCTTCGGTTTGCTTCTCGCCGCGGCGCGTCGGATTCCCGAGGCCGACCGGTTCGTAAGACGGGAAAACTGGGAAGGCTGGGAACTGATGCAGCCCCAGCAGGGGGTCGACGTTCACGGAAAAACGCTCGGTATAGTCGGGATGGGCAGAATAGGTACGGCGGTTGCACGGCGGGGTCGATTGGGCTTCGATATGGACGTTGTGTATTGCAGCAGGACCAGGAAGAAAGACGTAGAAAAAGAGCTGGGTGCCCGTTACGTCGAACTCGACGAGTTGCTGAGGCAAAGCGATTTCGTCTCCCTCCATACCCCGCTGACGGAGGAAACGGAAGGAATGATTTCCGGGCCGGAATTTTCGACGATGAAAGAGAGTGCAATTCTCGTGAACGTAGCCCGGGGTCCCGTGGTAGACGAGGAGGCACTGGTAGAGGCACTCAAGACAGGTGAGATTCGGGGAGCGGGTCTGGACGTGTTTGAAAACGAACCCGAGGTTCACCCGGGATTGAAGGAGTTGTCCGAAAGCGTGGTGCTGGCGCCGCACATAGGATCTGCGTCCCGAGAAACCAGGATGAAGATAGCGGAGATTGGTGTCGAAAACGCCATCGCCGGGCTGAGGGGAGAGGAACCGCCCAATCTGGTTAATCCGGAAGTTTTGTAGGGGGCTTTGACCTCCGGGCTTCCCGGACCGAGAAATTTCCGACTCGCGTGCTCAAACTGGTGC
>JBDGQU010000035.1:0-24516 GCA_042218715.1 Bipolaricaulia bacterium
GTCTTTGCAAAATACTATTTATCAGCTACGATAGAAACAAGTTTTCTTCCAAAGGTTGACTTAGAGTGGACAGCCAGACTACTACTTTCCGAGATCACTTACACCCTGATAAGGGACAAGTGTTCTTCATTGGTTTGATCAAGTCGGGCTGGCTTCAATCAACTTGACTATACCGTACCCGGTGAGGGTCCTTGTCCAATTTATCTCCAACCCCGCCTTCCTTATATTTTCCATTGTTTTTCGGTTGATGTTGGGACCCAATGTTTTCACGATTAAAGGATTTACTAGATCGAAAATTTTCCCGAGTAATTCGCGGTTCGGCCTCATGTGTTCCAACAATAAAATCTTCCCGTCGGATTTAGTTACTCTCTTCATTTCCTGTAGTCCTTTGATTGGATCGGGTACCGAACAAAAGACGAACGTAGCCAGAGAGGTATCGAAGTAGTCGCCGGGGAAATCAATAGCCTCGACGTCCATCACTCGTAAGGCAACCGAGGCTTTAGCTCTTTTGGCCCGAGGTTCTGCCCTTTTCAACATTTCCCTGCTAATATCCATTGCGGTCACTTTAACCCCGGAAGGGTAGTAAGATAGATTCTTTCCGGTGCCGGTACCGACCTCTAGTATTTCCTCTCCCTCAATCCGTTTCATTAATTGCCCTCGCCACTTACTAAAGGCAAGTCTCTCTACCAGTCCCTCCAGTAAGTCGTAGATAGGTGCAATTCTGTCGTAACGGGTTTTAGTTTCGAGTGTTGCTTCGTCTTTCTCTTTGCTAGTTTTAAGCTCACTCATAACCCCACCCCTAGTGGGACTGGCCAAAAATTAGCATATTTAAACTCAACTGTCAAGTGCTGATTTTTTATAGTAAAAATGCGCTTCACTTGATTTATCATTTGACACCTGGTAATTTATGAATCAAGTATACATGGGGCACTCCCCCTGGGGTGGGTTAAACCCCTGCCTAAATTAATTAAAGCAAGTTTTTCATAAAATCTCGTTTCTTATAGTCCTGGGTATCACGGGGGATGTCACCTATTGCTACTTTCAGGCGGGCAATTTTACAGCTCTATAAGTAAAACGGAAAAATTCTTGATCCATCTGGAAAATTACGGACATCTGATTCTACGAGGTGAAAAGATGAATGTTTCGAAAACCATACCTAATATAGAGGCGAAAGATGACATAATGGGCACTATAGGAGATACACCAATTGTCAGGCTCGATGGGGTTCGAGAATTCTTCGAGCTCAATAACACGCTTCTCGCGAAGATAGAATTTTTCAACCCGGGCGGTAGCGTCAAAGACAGAATTGGACATTCTATGCTGAATCGGGCACGGGATGAAGGCAAGATCGAAGACGGAGGAGTAATAGTCGAGCCCACTTCGGGAAATACGGGAGCGGGCCTCGCTATAGCCGGGAGCAAGTACGGCTGCAAAACCGTGTTTACCATGCCAAACAAGATGAGCAAGGAAAAAGAACTTTTACTAGAAGCCTTTGGCGGACAAGTGATCAGGACCCCGACCAGCGTCGCACCAGAGGATCCTAACTCCTACTATAATGTTGCAGAGGCTATAAAAAAGTGGATATGGGAAAAGGAAAAAATCATTACCGAAGAAGAGTTGAAAGAAATAACGAAGCGGGTACAGGAGATGGTTCTCGAAGACAGGTTAGCTAAACTGAGAGGCATATTAGAAAGAGACGTAACGCCATGCCCTAACGCCTACACCCCAAACCAGTACGAAAACATGAATAACCCACTTGCCCACAGAAGGACTACTGGGCCGGAAATCGAGAGACAGGTCGGGGACGAACTCGACTACCTCTTTGCCGGCATAGGAACGGGCGGAACTATCTCCGGGGTGGGAGAATACCTGAAAAAGAGGACCAGGTTCAACTTGATAGGTATCGACCCAGAAGGCTCGATAATAAGCCTGGCAAAACAGGGCATGGACGAAGATGAAGCGAAAAAAGAAGCAGAGTCCTACCTTACGGAAGGAATCGGCGAGGACTTAATACCCGAGACTACAAACCTGGAGATTATAGACGATATAGTTAACACCACGGATCAGTTTTCGTTTTCTACCGCCCGCCTGTTAGCCAGGAAAGAGGGCATTTTAGCCGGGGGTTCTTCCGGAAGCGCGCTCTGCGGAACGATAAAGTACTTAAAGGAAAACCGGATCGAAGGAAGTACCGTTCTCGTCATTTTCCCCGATACGGGCAGAAATTATTTAACGAGGCTATTCGACGATGGCTGGATGAGGAGAAACGGCCTGGAAACGAACGACGAAAGGGTCCTGGAGGGGTTAAAATGAGTACCCGCGGCTTCTCTACTTCGAGCATACACGAGGCCGAAGATCCCGAAAAGACCGGTTCTGGAGACGTTATCACGCCGATAAACCTTTCCACCACTTTTCGCAAGGAAGGGATAGATCGCCTGGACGAGGGCTACGTCTACTCCAGGTCCGGTAACCCGACCAGAGGACTCCTGGAGGAAAAATTGGCTTCGCTGGAGAAGGCCGATTTCGGTCTCGCTTTCTCTTCCGGAATGGCCGCGGAGACGAACGTTCTATTATCACTGCTCGGTCAGGGAGACCACGTTCTTGCTTGCGACGATCTTTACGGCGGAACCAAGCGACTATTTAACGAAGTCATGACGAACTTCGGCCTCGAGTTCGACTACGTGGACGCCACCGATCCGACAAATGTTGAAACCGCTCTGAACAATAATACCAAAATCCTCTGGCTTGAGTCGCCAACCAACCCGCTGATGAAACTTTGCGATATTGAAAAGCTTTCCGAAATCGCCCACGAAGGGGGGCTCACGGTCGTAGTGGACAATACTTTCGCCACCCCTTATTTCCAACAGCCCCTGGAACTGGGCGCGGACCTGGTCGTCCACAGCCTGACGAAGTACCTGGGAGGGCACTCGGACGTCGTCGGCGGAGGCAACTTGACCAGGGACGAACGGCTGTACGAAAAAATGAGCTTCAACCAGAACGCAGTCGGCGCGGTACTTTCACCGTTCGATTCGTGGCTCGTAAACCGGGGACTGAAGTCGCTAAAACCAAGGATGGAGCTACACCACTCCAACGCGAAGGAAATCGCTTCCTGGCTGACAAGCCGTCCGAAAGTAAAAAAGGTTTTTTACCCCGGCCTAGCCTCTCACCCCCAGCAGGGTCTTGCCAAGAAGCAAATGGATGGTTTTGGCGGGATGCTATCTTTTCGGATAGAAGGCGGAAAAGAAGAAGCTGTTAATTTCGTTGAAAACCTCGATGTCTTTCTGCTGGCAGAAAGCCTGGGCGGAGTCGAGTCGTTAGTGGAGATCCCGTCGCTGATGACCCACGCCAGCATGAGCGACGAAGAGAGAGCCAAAATAGGTATTACCGACGACCTTATTCGCCTCTCAATAGGGATTGAAGAGGTAGAAGATCTGTTGGCCGACCTGGGTAAGGCATTTGAAAGAGTGTAATAGTGAGGTTCACTTCTCATAAGTAACTAACATATAATATCTTATGATCACCTAAGGTGCTCTGAGAATCCACGGCGGTACTCCCGCTATCATCATTAGGAAAGATTGATCACCCGATAAAAGAGTAGTTTTAGCCAACTAGCAAGGAGTGTTTAAGGAAAGCGATAAGGTCTAATATAACCTGAATTGAATTTCTCAACTACCTTTGAAGGCCGGCTAATTTTAGAGGTAGGGGGTTAAACGCTAAACCATAGTATAAACTACTATTATTGAAGTTAGGGAGGTGAAGTCCAACGAAAAGCGAAAGGTACGAGCGCCAGACCATCTTGTCCCAGTGGGGGGAGAAAACCCAACAGAAACTGGCAAACTCTCAGGTCGTCGTTGTCGGCGCCGGAGCACTGGGTACAAATACTGTTAATGGTCTCGCGAGGGCAGGAGTTGGGAGTATAACTCTGATAGATAGGGACTTTATTGAACTTAGCAACCTTCATCGAACGTCCTTGTTTGGGGAGAATGACCTCGGACGACCAAAAGCTATCGTCGTAAAGGAAAAAATTACCCGAATAAATTCAGACGTTACGCTAGAAGCACTAACCAAGGATTTAGACCCTTCAAACGCATTGAAAATCCTGGAAGGTCATGGTTTGATTCTCGATTGTACCGATAATTTACTAACCAGGTATCTGATAAACGACTGCTCTGTGAAACTTTCCATTCCCTGGATCTACGCCGCCGTAATAGAAACCCAGGGGATGACGATGAATATCAACCCTCAAACCGGGCCCTGCTTTCGTTGCCTTTTTCCGGATCGGCCACCAGCTGGCTCCCTTCCAACGTGTGAATCCGCGGGGGTAATAGGTACTATCCCTCTGGTGATTTCTTCCATTCAAGTTACAGAAGCGATAAAATATCTTTCCGGGGAAAATTGGGAGGTAGGGAGCTTGGTGAACTTTGACATTTGGAGCAGGGACTTGTCCACGGTCCGGATCGAAAAGAACGAAGGATGCATAGCCTGCGGAGGGAAAAAGTTTGAATTTTTGGAAAGGGAGCTCGGGCAGACCACTACATCAGTTTGCGGGAGGGAAGCCGTGCAGATAAATCCGCACACAGAGGAAGGGGTAAACCTGGATGAACTTGCGGAAAAACTGTCCGAGTCGCGTGAACATCAGCTAACAAAACCAATATTGCGTTTTAAAGTCGAGGATTTTAGAGTTACCGTATTCGAGGACGGCAGAGCCATAATTGAAGGGACCGAGGAGGAGAAGGTCGCCCGAAGCATTTATTCGAAGTACATTGGAAACTAATTTGCTTCCAGGAGTCAGTAAAGCCTCCTCCTCCGATTCAAGGGTCAAAATAATATAGCAAAGGTTTACGGCCCTTTCTTTAGCTTACTGATAGGTTCTTATCTAAACTTCCTCCAGAGCTTGAGAAATGTCAGCCTTGATGTCGGCAGGGTCCTCGATTCCCACGCTGAATCTTAACATGTCGTCGGTGATTCCCGCGGTCTGTTTTTCCTCTTGACTAAGTTGTTGGTGGGTGGTGCTGGAAGGATGAATTATCAGAGATTTGGCGTCCCCGACGTTGGCCAGCAAAGATATCAGATCGACGGAATTGACAATTGCTTTTCCCGCCTGATATCCTTCTTCTACTCCGAAAGTGATGATACCTCCAAAACCTCCATCCAGGTATTTATTTCCTAGTTCGTGGGTGGGGTGGTGGGATAAACCGGGATAGTTAACCCAGTTGACTTTGGGGTGGTCCTCAAGATAGCGGGCCAGTTCCAGAGCATTCTCACAGTGTTTTTCCATCCGCAGCGGAAGTGTTTCTAGGCCCTGTAAGTTCAGGAACGTATCAAAGGGACTCTGGTTGGTTCCGAGATCTCTAAGGCCTCTCGTCCTCAGGTTAGCGATGAAGGCCGCTTCGCCGAACCGTTCCCTGAAGTTCACTCCGTGGTAGCTGGGATCGGGTTCGGTAAGGTTGGGAAAGTCACCCTCTTCCCAGTCGAAGTTTCCCGAATCGACTACTACTCCCCCGATAGTGGTCCCGTGGCCGTTGATCCATTTGGTGGTTGAATGCCACACTATGTCCGCTCCGTATTCGAAAGGGCGACACAAGTAGGGAGTTGCGAAGGTATTATCGATAACTAAAGGTATATTGGCTTCATGGGCTACATTTGCAATTGCTTCTATATCCGGAACCTCCAGTGATGGGTTACCTATCGTCTCCATGTGGAGGAACTTCGTATCTTCGTCAATTTTGTCGGCAAATCTTCGGGGCTCGTCTTCCTCTACAAACCTGGCTTCTATACCGTTTCTCGGCAGACTATGAGTAAAATAGGTGTAGGTGCCGCCATAGAGGTTGGAGGAGGAGACGACGTTTTCGCCGCTTTCAGCAAGGGTAAAGACTATGGAGTTAATGGCACTCATCCCGGAAGTGGTGGCTACTGCTCCGACCCCTCCCTCCAAGGAGGCCATTCGCTCCTCGAGAACTTCGTTGGTCGGATTCATTATCCGGCTATAAATGTTTCCTTCCTCTTCAAGGGAAAACAAATCCGCGGCGTGATCGGCGTTTTCGAATAGGTAAGATGTCGTCTGATAGATCGGAACGGCTCGGGAATTAGCTTCGGAATCAGGCTCCTGGCCGGCATGAACGGTCAGGGTATCAAATTGGTAATCTTCTTTGCTGCTCATATGACCTCCTCACGGTAATTCAAATCAACTCGAAATATCTATAGGCGTGGTCCACCCCCGGGGGGATGGGTTATTAAAGATAAGTACTTACCGGGAGTTTTTCAACTGGATACAATGATATTAAATCCCGGGATCGATAAAAACAGAAAGTTTAATGACTAACGATTTATGTAAGAACACAACTCTGGTACCTTAGGTAAACTAAGAGAGCTCGAGGTCCCCGTCCAGGTAGTCGACCGGTAGCTGAAACCTCAAAGAGAAATCTTGATCTCAACAAATACCACAACCAGTCCCGTTCAGGCAAGAATACGAATGAATCGAGCTGGTGGGCGGAAAAGATGAAAGGTTAACCCCTGGGCGTAATAAACCACAGGATAAACCACTTGAAGATGGTCCGGAGGTCGGAACCAATTTGATCCTATTACTGAACGGGCTTACGGGAATAAACACGCTCCTTCGGAAGAGCTTTTCTCTATAACTTTTTGATATCAACGAAGTAACGGATCCAGGTCATTCCTCTTAAGCATCTGGATTAACTTATTTAAAGGAAGACCAGTTAAAAAAGAAAGGTCACCATGAACCTCCCTAGAAAATTTTAGAACCCCTTCTTTTTCAAACCCTCCGGCCAGGTCCAGTACCGGATAATTGGAAACGTATCTTTCTATTTCTTTTTCACTTATATCCCTGAAGACTATTTCGGCTTGCCCTAACTCCGATTCCGACTCATTGGTTTCGGTGTTGAAAACCGAAACCCCGGAAATTATCTTCACCCCTTTGCCTGAAAAAGTTTGCAGCATTTCCGTCGCTTCTTTTTCGGTTTCGGGCTTTTCATATATATTCCCCCGGAATAGAACAAATAAGTCCCCGCCTATCACTAAACTTTTCCCGGCCAATTGCCTCCCGACGTCTTCGGCTTTTGCCTCGGCAAGCTTTCTGGCCAGAACTTTTGGATTGCTGTGCCCGAGAGATTTTTCGTCGATCTCGCTCGGTTTTACTTCGTAGTCAATATTTAGAAGCTCGAGTGCCTGCCTCCTAAATTTAGAGCGGGACGCAAGTATTACATTCATTTTAGCCACCGGTTGAAATCTAGAGAATTGAATCCTCGTGATTCCTATCCTTAACTCAGGGTTCGATCTATAATACTACATCCATCCTATAATTTTTATTCCTTCGTCAGTAAGAACGCTTCTTAACCGTCGATCAAGAAGCTAGTTTTCGTAATTACCCTAAAGCTCTTCGAGTATAGCTTCTACATCTTCCTCAACGGAGTCAATCGGCTTGAGGTCAAATTTTTCTACAAGGACATTCTTCACGCCTTCAGAAGCAAACGCGGGAAGCGTCGGTCCCAGTCTTATACCCTCTATCCCCTGACTCAGAAGTGCTAAAAATATAGTGACTGCCTTTTGTTCGTACCAGGCAATGTCGTAGGCGATTGGAAGGTCGTTTATATCCTCTGACCCCGTCGCTTCTGCAAGACTCTTTGCGACCTTGATCAGGGAATAGGAATCATTACACTGTCCGGCATCTAGAATCCTGGGGATCCCGTTTATCGTACCGAGATCGAGCTTGTTGTAGCGGAATTTAGCACAGCCGGCGGTTAATATAATTGTGTCTTCGGGTAATTCTCGAGCCACGTCTCTGTAATAATCCCTGGAGGAATGCCTACCATCACAGCCAGCCATTACGACGAACCCCCTGATATCCCCTGATTGAATTCCTTCAATTATCTCATCGGCTTTGCTCAAAAGGGCGTTATGAGCAAAGCCTCCGGGAATGGTTCCTGATTCTAACTCCTGCGGTGGTTCTGTACTTTTCGCATGATCAATGATCTCCCAAAAGTCTTTCTGGCCGCCGCTTTTCCTGTCTCCGATATGAGTAAGCTCGGGAAAACCTACTACTCCTGTTGTGTAAACCCTATTCGAATAAGAATCTTCGGGCGGAACGAGACAGTTTGTAGTCATCAGTATCGGACCGTTGAACTTCTCGAATTCTTTGTCCTGTTTCCACCAGGAATTACCGTAATTACCGACGAAGTGGTCGTATTTCTTAAAAGCAGGGTAGGCGTTTGCCGGCAACATTTCTCCATGCGTGTAAACATCTACCCCTTCACCTTTCGTCTGTTCGAGAAGCTCTTCCATGTCTCTTAGGTCATGTCCGCTAATTAGAATCCCGGGATTATCCCTGACCCCAATATTTATTTCAGTTGGTTCCGGGTCACCGTAGGCTCCAGTGTTGGCTTCATCCAGTGTTTCCATTGTTTCTACTGCAACTTCGCCTGCCTCCAGGACCAAATCGAGTAAATCGTCGACCTCCAAACTATCGTCCAGTGTCGCAGCGAGGCCTTTTTGAATTAAGTCAAATATCTTCTGCTTGCTTTTACCAAGAACGTATGCATGATCGGCGTAAGCGGCAATACCTTTAATTCCATAGGTAAGAAGTTCCCTCAAAGATCGGATATCTTCATCCTCAGTAGTCTTTACGCCAACTTCCTTCGCCTTCTCGTAACACTTGTCAACGCTGTGGGATCTCCAGGTCGCTGCTTCGGGAAGTTCTTCTTCCTCAATTTCACCGACTGCGGATTCGTACTTGTTTCGTATATTAGACCTGATTTCCAACGATCGGGCTATCCTTTGCTCAAACCATTCGTCGTCGAAGTTTACGTTGGTAACCGTCGAGAAGAGGTTTTCCGTTACAAATACGCTCGTCTCTTCATCCCGGACCCCTTGTTCTTTCGCCTTCTCCCCAAAATACGATATTCCTTTTGATAGCCAGATAAGCAAATCCTGCAAGTTAGCAGTTTCTGGCTCCTTACCGCATACGCCTTTAACGGTACAGCCCTCATTACCGGCCGCTTCCTGGCACTGATAACAGAACATACTCATTAATAAATTTCCCCCTTAAGTGTATAGTTAAGTGTTCGGAATTATCACTCGATTAACCCGAGCCCTGACTCCTCGTGGACCCATTCGGAATAACTCTCGTCCTCACTCAGATCCTCTCCGGTTAACTCACAGTGATGAGGTAGTTCGTCAGAACTTCCATTATTCCGGGCAAAAAACCGACAATATTGACATGTCAAAGCCATACTTATGTGGCCTCGACTTTGCATTTTACCGGCAATTTTTACTAGATCCCGACTTAGCTCCTCCTGTCGGTCTCCTGGAAACCCGGATACGGTTTCCTGAAGCGTTTGACCTATTTCATTAATATCCCCGGTGATCGATTTACCTTCATCCGTTAAGCTAAGTTCCACCTTCCTCCTATCTGCCTCATTCCTTTCTCTCTTCACCAAACCCTTTTCAACCAACGAACCAACAACCCTCGACGCCGTTGGTTGGGAAATCTGTAACCTATTGGCTATAGAGCTCACGTTCTTGTTTTGTTTATGGGCCCCGGAAAGAAATATAACCGTCTGAATCTGGGTAGAAGATATACTTTTCTCCTTCCCTTTGTCCCGGATGAGTTTATTAATACCCTGGGAAATCCGGTATAATAAAAGGGATATTTTAGCTGGTTCCGTCGAGAGCTCGCTTTTATCCGTGAAAATCTTTACCCCCTTAAATAGCTCTACTAATACATAGCGTTGACATCTAATAAAAGCTACAGTATAAACTATTTGGGTTCAAGCCTATTCCTGTAACGTGATTCACTATTATCGCGGCAAAGAATTTCGAAAAACAGCAAGAGTTTAGGAGGTAATAACGTGAACAAAGAGAGTGATGATAAGAAAGAGAGGATCAAGCAGTTGCTGCGTAGAATTAACGAAGAAGGGGAGATAGGTGGGTTAAAGGAGGAATTCAAAGATTTATTGAGTAACATATCGCCGCTGGAGATTCCTATGGTTGAGCAGGAAATGATGGAAGAAGGAGTTGACGCGGAAGAAATAACCAAAATGTGTGATATTCACGTTGAACTGTTCCGTGAATCCGTCAGGGACAAGTTCGATCTAGGCGAACTGGACGACGGGCACCCTCTTAAAAGTTTCTATCTGGAAAACGACGAGATAACGAAAAACGCAGAAAAGTTAGGCCTTCGGGTAAAAGAGGCCAACCAGGGTGGAGGCGGGAGGGAACTTGGCGAATTAGGGAAACTGGCAGGTAAACTTCACCAAATCGGTCGAACCCACTACACCCGGGAAGAGATGCTCCTGTTTCCGTACATAGAGCGGCGAGGAATAACTTCCGTACCGGAGGTCCTGTGGCGTAAGCACGACGAAAACAGGGATAATATTAAGAACCTTCTAAGTCTGGTTGATAGAAATAATTGGGAGGGGAAACCGCCAATCGAGGATATACTAGAGACAGCAAACGAAGTATCTCAGGGTACGATAGACATGGTGTTCCGGGAAAACAATATTCTCTACCCTACAGTTAAGGAGCTCTTAACGAAAGGCGAATGGGCGGCTATCCACAATCAAAGCGGCCAGATAGGCTACTACGGTATAGACCCGGGGGAGTGGAATCCCGACGTAGAACCTAAACAACCTTACGAAATCTCTGGCGAGATAGAAAAGAGCCAGGTAGAAAGACTTCCCGGGGAGATCAAGGGCATGGTCGACGTGGGTTCACTTCAGACCGATGACTATTCTCCCATCAGGGACGGAGACCACAACCTGGATTTTGGTTTCCTGAACGATACGGAACTGGACGAGATCTTTCGAACCCTACCGGTCGACGTAACTTTTATAGACAGTAACGATAGAGTCAGGTACTTTTCAGGCGGGGAGAGGATATTCCCCCGGACTCAGACCGTGCTGGGCCGTCCGGTCCAGAACTGTCACCCGCCGGACAGCGTCGACGTGGTCAACAGTATCCTTGATGAGTTTAAAGCGGGAAACCGGGAAGAGGCGGAATTCTGGATAGAGCTCGGTCCTAAATTTGTCCACATAAGGTACTTCCCGGTTCGTAACGACGATGGAGAATACATGGGAACTATAGAAGTAACTCAAGACGTAAAAGAAATAAGAGAACTCGAAGGGGAAAGAAAACTGCTCGATTGGAATTAGTTCAGCCTCTAACTATTTTAACCACGGGAGGAAGTGAAATGTCAGTACCTCGCGAAGTAAGGGAGATTTCGTCGAATGTTTACTGGGTAGGTGTGAGAGATTGGGAAAGAAAATTCTTCGATAAACTGGTACCCTTGCCGGAAGGAACCTCCTACAACTCTTACCTTGTCAAGGGCGAAGAAAAGACGGCTTTGATAGACACGGTAAACCCGGGATTCGAGAAGGACCTGGAGGAAAAGATTCGTGAGATAACCGATCCCGAAGGCCTCAATTACCTGATCATGAACCACGCCGAACCCGACCACGCCAATGCTTTGGCTCACGTAGCCTCACTGGCTAAAGACGCTGAAATACTGGCCACGGAGAAGGGGAAGGAGATGGCGCTTTCACTTTACGACTTGCCGGAAGAGAGACTTCGCGTGGTCGAAGGGGGCGATACGCTGGACCTGGGAGACAAAACTCTTGAATTCATATCCGCTCCCTGGCTTCACTGGCCGGAAACCATGTTCACTTATCTCCAGGAAGAAGGAATCCTGTTTCCTTCCGATTTCTTCGGCGCTCATATAGCTACACCAAAGCTTTACGCCGACGAGTTCGGAGAGGACGTCCTGAAGCGGGCCAAAGACTACTTCGGGGAGATCATGATGCCGTTCCGACCGAGAGCAAAACGAGCACTTGAAAAGTTAAAGCCATACGAAGTAAACATGATAGCTCCGAGCCACGGGGTAATCTACCGAAATCCCGAGAAGATCCTCGAGGCACACCGGTCATGGACCAGTTCCGAGGTCGAGAATAAGATCTTAATTCCCTACATCTCCATGTGGGGTAGTACTACCAAAATGGTCGAGGTTTTGACAGAGACGATTGCAGCAGAAGGGGTAGATGTGGTTCCCTTCGAAGTATCGTCGCAGAGCCTTAATTCTCTCGCCGGAGAGCTGGTGGACAGCGCCGGGATAATTTTCGGTACGCCCACCGTTCTGGCCGGCCCCCATCCTCAGATCATTTACATCGCAACGCTGGCAAAGAAGTTAAACCCGCCGGCGAAGTATTACGGCGCCGTAGAATCACACGGCTGGGCCGGGGGTGCAGTAAGAGAAATCTCTAAAGTAGTCGAGGATATGTCGGGGAAACTACTTGGCTCGGTCGAAGTTGAGGGAGCTCCGAGAGACGAAGACATGGAAAGAGTAGTGGAGTTGGGGAAAGAATTTGTAGAAAAGATCGAATGAACATCCCTGATTTAAATCCTCACTTAACTTCTTTTTTATATTCGGTTTTTTCTCCACAATCGTTGTGAGTATTAGTTAACTAACTCTACTAGCCCCTTAACTCTACAAACAATTTATATCTGTCCCCCCGGTAGATCGACCTGGCGTATTCGATCGGGGTCTCCTCGTCACCTAGATAAGTGGTCCGCTCGGTCATTAACATTGGCGTCCCTTTATCAATTTCGAGATTTTTTGCTTCAAATTCGTCCGCAAGAGTAGCTTCAACAGACTGCTCAGCCTTGGACAAAGTTATATCAAAATCATCACGCAGGGTATCGTAGAGTGACCTATCCTCGAAGTCGTAATCCTCTATTCCCCGGCATACTTCGTGCCTTAGATGGCTCGTTTCTATCGCTAGAGGTTCTCCTTCCGCCAGCCTTATTCGCTGAAGGACAAACACTTTTGCACCGGTCTCGATTTCAAGTTTCTTGGCCAGTTCCTGGTCACTATCAACGACCTTTTGCTCAATCACTCGGGCACCAGAACTCATTCTTCTCTTCTTCATGTCTTCCGTAAAACCGGTCAACTCAAGTAATGCCTGACGGAGTTTCGGTTCTGCCACGTAGGAACCCTTTCCCTGCTCTCGATAAGCGTATCCTTCTGACTCCAGCTCGGTCAGAGCCCTTCGAGCAGTCATGCGTGATATTCCGTACTCTTTTTCTAAATCCCTCTCCGACGGTAGACGCTGGTGGGGCTCGAGATCACCACTTTCAATTCTTTCTTTGAATAACTCCTTGATCTGGTAGTAAATCGGTACCGGGCTATTCTTGTCCACATCTGAAGCCTTCATTATATCTCCTCAGTGAAACATATTATCTATCTTCGCCTTTTCCCGTAAGGAAGATTTTCAAACTAAACCTTCCCTACTCCCAGCCTGACATTCAGTTGAGTCAAATTTAACTTAAAATCAGCCTAATATTCTTTTAAGGCATTTGACGTTCAGGGAGCAATTTCTACTCTATTCAGCAGCGCCTCAAGTATTTTATTTACGAAATATTCACCAGTCAAATTTATGTTCCGGAACCATAACCTCATTTATTATTGACAAGCTATTTTCAGCCTATCTCGAAATTAGCAAGGTCTTTCTTTAGCTTTCCAGGGGTCTTAAAATGAATGCTGTTCAGGTTTAAATTACAAGCTGATACCACATTCTCTTTTGTATCATCGATGAAGATCAAATCTTTCGGAGGTAAGTTGATCTTTTCAATAGCCTCCCTAAATATTTTAGGTTCAGGTTTTACTTTGCCTGTTTTGAAAGATAGAATAAAAGCATCAAATAACTGGGATAGTTGGTATTTGTTTTCAAGGTGCTCGAAGTGAACCTTATCTGTGTTTGAGAGCAGATATAAGCTAACTCCCTTATGTTTTAGAGCCGATATTAGCTGCCAAACTTCCTTGCTTCTCTGAAATATATTAGACCAAATTTCAAGAAATTTATCAAAGGATATATCTTCTAATTTCAACATGTTTGTTGCCTTTCGATAGAATTCCTCTGGTGTTATCTGTCCTCTGTTAAAAAGATCTTTCAGTTCAGAATCAACTATTTGGTCGTAAATTGCCTTCGGTTCATATCTGCAGTATCCTGATAATTTGCGACAGCTTATCATATGATCAAAAGGGAAAATAACTCCGCCCATATCGAAGATTACAGACTGGACGATCAAAGAATCCTCTTGTTCTTCTGAAATGTAAATGGTATCTTTGCCCATAAAATCCCTGCCCTCCCAGATAGTAGACCGATAAATAACCGAGAAAGATAATTGCTAGACCGAATGTAACAGGTCGATAGAAATGGTTAACTGAGACCTTTGCTTAGAAAAACCTCTTACAAAATGGAGGTATTTAGCGAAGTTTATTATCTACCTCCGAAATTATCTAAGTCAAAAGTCTTGTAAAGCTCCTTGACCAATCTTTTTGCGGTACTTTTAGTGTTTCCTTCGGCACGTAAACGAAGAATAGGTTCAGTTCCTGAGAATCGTAGTAAAGCCCAATTGTCATTCTCCAGGAAATATTTGACACCGTCCTTGTGAGTGGTGTCCTTGACTAAATGTCCTCCAATTTCCTTTACATCTTTTTCCTTGAATTGTTTCATCAAAGACGCCTTCATCTCACCTTTGTATTCCATGTTTTCCTGGAAAGTATAAAGCTCTCCCGTAACCTCTTTTAACTCAGCTTGAAAATCGCTTAAAGATTTACCGGTCTTTGCCAGAAGTTCTACAATCAAAGAAGCCGCAAACACACCATCTTTGCCCGGTATGTGACCCCTAACTGTTAATCCACCACTGCTTTCGCCTCCAAGCAAAGCCCCACTTTCCTCCATAGCTCGATAGACATGTTTGAATCCCACAGGGACTTCTATACACTCCTCGTCGAAGAATCGAGCGACGCGATCGAGCTTATGAGTTGTAGCCAGGTTTCGTACCACCCCTCCTGACATATTCCTGTACTCGTGCAGGTAGAAATAAAGGATCGATAGGATCTCGTTTGCGGAGACGAATTCTCCCCGCTCGTCTATTACAGCTATTCGGTCCGCATCTCCGTCCGTAGCCAATCCTAGATCGTAATCACCCTCCTTGACCAAAGCAGTTAACTCATTTAACGAAGTGAGATCCGGAGAAGGGGATTTACCCCCAAAGAGCGGATCGTGCCTGTCGTGAATGGTATTCAGCTTGCAGCGGCATTCCGTGAGGATGGTTTCCAGCGTAACCTGACCGACGCCATGCATCGGATCGAGGATGATATGCATGTCGGCGGACCTAATGGCCTCCATATCAATCTTTTCCTCCACGGCGTCAATATAGCTGTTGCTGTACTCTCTTTCCCTTATATAACCTGCTTCCTGGCTCGAGGAATAGTCGGCCTTTACTACCTCCTGGGAGTCGAAAGAATTCGCCTCGCGGGCAAGCGAGTGGGTCGCCGAATCCAACATAGAACTACCTGTGCCCGCCCGAATTTTTACTCCGTTGTACTTGGGAGGATTGTGGCTGGCCGTAACCATTACTCCCAGGGCGTGATCAGATTTCTGGGTGGCGTGAACTACCACAGGGGTCGGGGAGCTATCAGGCAAAACGGTGGTTTTAACGTTATTACCGGCCATAACCTCAGCAAGGGCCCGGGCAAACCTGTTAGATAAAAACCGCCTGCCGTAGCCGATGATCACACCTTTTTCCTCTTCCCCTTCCCGGATCAACTTGTTCGCGAGAGCCTGAGCAAGTCTTCTGACGTTGTCGAAGGTAAATCCCTCGCCAATGATACCCCGCCAGCCCCCCGTGCCAAACTCGATGATGTTCTTTTCTTCCCGCTGGAAAGGCCTGAAGCTTCGCTTCTGCAGGATGAATTCCGCGTCAGCCAGATCATCCGGAGTGTTAATCCCGAGGATTTCGTCGTTGTCAAAGGTGCGGTACGAATGTATGCTCAACCCCCGATCGGATAACTCTTCGACCGTGTCGGTAAACAGGTACTCGTCCTGCTTGTTGTCTCTTTCAAGCTCTTTCAGAGAAGAAATTATTTCCGGCCATTCGGTGACATAAGCCCCAATGTTTATCTCTTCAATTTCTTTTACGGACTCAGAGGCATCAAATTCCTCAACAATAGAAGTTATTCGACCTTCATCGTCCCTCACCACCCGGCCGTATGGAGGAGGATTTTCTAAAAAGGCCGTGAAAATCGTCAGAGCTGGGCTTTTCTGTCGGTGATAGTTAACCAGTCCCCTAATAGACTCTCGCCTAAATAATGGGGTATCCCCGTATAAAACGAGTAGAGTGCCGGACCACGTGTTAAGTTCCTCTGTGGCTTGCAATACGGCATGAGCAGTACCTAACTGCTCCTCCTGGGTAATATAGTTATAATTAGAACCCAGGTGGTCCATTACTTCCTCCTTCTGGTATCCTACAACTATGTAAATATCGGAAGGATTAAGGAACTGATGGGCCCTTTCCAGTACGTGATCAATGACCTTTTTATCCCCTAGCTTTTGAAGTACCTTTGGGTAATCAACACCCGATCTGCTGCCTTTCCCGCCAGCAAGTATTAGAGCTTTCAAAGTAACTCACTCCTTTTGTCCAGTAATAACTAAAGGCACGGGACGTTCATAAGCGACTCCCGGTAGTTTTCTCCTATCGGCTTTTTTTATGCAGCTACCCCCCTTGAAATACAGGCTAGTTGAACCCCCTCCGTCCAGATTTAGCGCGCATTTAATATTATTTTCATTTAATAGTTCGACCAAATCTTCCAAGGTGGCGCCCCGGCTATCGAAACCGGCATAATAATCGGAATCGTTACATCCCTCAACTGCCAGGATTAAGGGCTCTTCCTCTTCTGTTATTGCCAGTGCGAGCCTGGCCGCCGGAGTTTGGTTCCAGTTGTAAGGGAATACGGTAGGCGGGTGGCTCTCGCTGAAGGCTTCTTTACCGAACGTGTGCCGAGCTGACCCGTCCTTATACAAAACGGGACCGACCTGGATACCCCAGTTAGGGCTTATTTGCCCCAGACCCTCTCTCCAGGAATATTTAACCTGGGAAGAAGGATCCAACTTGCTAAATTGGCTTTTCTCTATTGTCAGGACGAATCCAGCATCGGGGACCTGTAAACCGCCGCCCTCTTTGTAGGAAACTACCCGGTCATTAACTATCCCTACATGTGTTTTGTCCGAATCTTCGGGACTCCTGTCCGTTTCAAACCGGGTAAATACTTCACAGTTATCAGAAATCCGAAATTTCGTCCCTCCTATCCTAATATCCACGTCTTTGATGGACAATACCTCAACTTTACTGCCAGATTTCCCTCTTAGGAGAGCTCCGCGGGGAAAAAGAGGGGGATGCAATATTTCCCCCTGATCCATTACTAACCCGTAAGCCTGGCAGAAAAGGGAATGGATGCTCTTCATATCACTTGGCTCCAGCAGAAAGAAGGAGCTATTCATCAATATTTCGTGAGAGTACCTAAGCTGAGAAGTGAAGCCGCAATTATCGGTTACTGGCACTAGTTGGGTTTTAAATTGGAGCTTCTTCCTGTCAGAAGGGGTAGATTCTACATAGATGTTATCGTTCTGATATAGGGAGTCGATCAAACCTGCACTGGCATCATCATCCGAGACTAACTTACCGTCTTTCAAGAATAACTGACCCCTATTCAGAGCTTCTCTTAAAGTATGGACGACCCGAGAGTGGGGTGATAACAATACCTCACCCGAATCGGTTACTTCCTTTGTAACTGATTGGACTTCCTGGTTTGGCAAAGAAGCAAAGAAGGAAACTACGGGGTGACTGTCTCCTCGTTTTTTCTCTATCGTTGCCGCTCTCGTCGAGGCGGCGTACTCCAGTACGGGTAAACCCCCCTGCCTTAGGAAGCGGGATCTGATAGACCAATCCCCTTTTAGTTTTATTCGCGTCCCGGTGGAGAATTCATCTCCTCGACTCCATTTTATCCGGTCAAATTTAAACCCATTTCCTTCTAAACTCTTAACTCTGATATTGTCCCTCCTCGGATATAATTAGTTGTAGTCGGTAATTATTAGGGGCGCTGGTGGAATATTGGCGCTTCGGTATATCCGTTCTATCGTCTTGCTTAATCCTTATTAATCTATTAACCCTTTATTCCCACCCTGGCCATGCCCCGGATAACGTATCTCTGTAGGAATATGTACAACACTATGAGAGGTACAACGGTAATGACAGAACCGGTAAGCAATAGGTGCCATTCCGCCTCGTATTGACTCTGAAACTGGGTTAAAGCCATCGGTAGTGTCATCAAACTCCGACTGTTTATGTAAAGTATAGGTCGTAGTAGCTGGTTCCAGTTGGTAATAAAAGCGAGGATGAAGAGCGTAATCAACGGTGTCTTTGCCTGAGGCAGAAAGACATTCCAGTACAGTCTGAGCGGGCCGGCACCATCTACGATCGCGGAATCCTCAATTTCCTGCGGGATATTCTCAAAAAAGGTCCGCATCAAAAATGTGCCTAACGAGCCGACAAAAATCGAAGGGATGATTAACGGAAGCCAGGTGTCCAGCCACCCGAGGTGCATCATGAGCAGGAACTCGGGGATGATAACTACCTGAATCGGCACGCTCATCGTCATAAGGAAAAGGCCGAACAGGACGTTTTTACCCCGGAACTCCATCCTGGCGAAGGCAAATCCGGCCATTGAGCAAGTTATCAACTGACCGACCGAAGCGGAGATAGTAACAAAAGCCGTGTTCAGCATGTAGCGAAAGAAATTATATTCCGTTAAAACCTGTATGTAGTTTCTAAAAGGGTGGGACGAGGTGAAAAGGTCCCCCAACTTGGGAGGGAGACTGAATATTACTTCCTGGGTACTAAAAGACGCGTTTATCATCCAGATAAAAGGAAACGCCCAGAGAAAGCCTATAACGGAAACGACTATATAATATATAACCTTTTGAGTCTTACTCATATTCTACCTCTCTCACTGTTTTATTGATACTTGACCCAGCGGCTCTTGTAATAAAAATTAAGAGCGGTTATAGCACCGACAATTAATACGAAAACATACGCTAAAGCGGAGGCATAACCCATATTGTAGAATACGAAAGCATTCTGGTAGATTGAGTAGGGCAACGTAGTTGAAGAAAGGCCCGGTCCTCCTTTTGTCATGGTATAAACAAGCTGAAAGTGCTGCCACAACCTAAATACAGCGATAATTAGGGCAAAAAAGGTAGTTGGAGTCAATAACGGGATGGTAATCTTTCTCAGTTTGTGCCACCATGAAGCTCCATCTACAGAAGCTACTTCGTATAGACTATTTGGGATGTTCTGTAAGCCAGCCAGAAATATGATCATATAGAAACCTGCTTCCTTCCACACAAAAACCAAGGCTACCGCTATCAAGGCCGTATTCGGGTTACCCAGCCAGGCAGGACCTTCTAATCCCAAAGCCGCGTTTATAAAGTAGTTAAGAATTCCGAATTTGGGACTAAGAATCCAGCTCCAGGCCATTCCAATAGCCACTGCCGAAGTCACTAAAGGAGAGAAAAACAGTGCTCGAAAGAAGCTTACCGCTTGGACTTTTACGTTAATAACGAGGGAAAGTAAAAAACCCACGAAAAGTGCGCCAGGTACGTAAACTAAAGTAAAGACTCCAGTATTACGGAGGATCGTCCAAAAATCCCCGCTCGCAAACATTTCCTTGTAGTTTGCTAGCCCTACCCAGTTTATATCCCCCATAATGTTCCATTCAGTGAAACTCATTAAAAAAGCAGCTATGATTGGTCCCAATCTGAAGACAAACAGACCTATTATTCCGAGTGCGAGGAACATATAAGGATGCCAGGCCCGGTACCAGTTACGAGCTCCTTTGCCCAAGAATTACCCTCCTCCCAAACTTTAAATAATCTTTTGATATTAAGTTATCTTTGGACCATAGATAAAGTGCCATAAGTAATCCTCGTGGATCGCATTAAAATCAAGAACGTAGTTTTTATCCTGTCATACCGTACCAGGTTAAGAGATAAAGGGGAGAGAAAACCGACTTCTCTCCCCTTTATAATTTAAATCATACCCTAATTCTCGTAGGCTTCGTCCAGTACTTCGTTTATATACTGGCTCGCTTCCTTCATTGCCTTGTCAAAACTTTTACTTCCGTTTATTACCTGATCTATAGCACCTGTTAGCCCTAGACCTTCCGCACCTCCGTAACCGCGCCATTCAGACCAGCTCTTAGTAAAGGAAGTCTTCATTGGCTGGCTTCCCCAGTCGAGCAGCTTGGATATGTTGGAAGGCTGAGCATCTTTGTCGAAAAACCCTTCCTTACTTGCCAGTGGATTATAGGAAGGCACCTTGCCGGACATATAAAGATCAGCGCTCAAACCCGGACCACTAAAGAATTTAGCTAATTTCCAAGCCGCCTCCGGGTGCTTAGTGTTTGGCGAGATCGCTATATTGTCGGGCCAGGCAAACAGAGTGTCCTCCTCCCAACTCGGTCCTCGCGGAACTTTAGCTATTCCCCAGTCGAAACTATTCCCGATTATGCGACGATTGTTTTCTATGCTCCAGCTTCCATCTACCCACATGGCGGCCTCGCCCTGGGGGAAAACGTTTTGTTGATCTATCCCGGACATTGCCTTCTTGGGCGGAGCTACTTTATGCTTTGTCACTAGATCTGTCAAGAAGCGCAAAGCCTCCATGGCTTCAGGCGAAGGGTCAAAGTTCTTCTTGTCTTTATCTAATAACCTGCCGTTATTTTGATAAATCCAGGGTTCAATGTGAGCGTAACGACCGTAGAACCAGAAACCCCATCGATCAATTTTCCCGTCACCATTTTTGTCTACGGTTAATTTCTTTGCAGCATTGAGGAAATCGTCCCAGGTCCAGTCATTGGTTGGATAGTCCAGGCCTGCTTTGTCAAAAGCGTCTTTGTTGTAATACATAATTGGGGTGACCCAGGCAAATGGAAGTGCGTAGGTAGAGCCGTCGAAACTAACAACGTCAAAAAGAGAAGAGAAATATTTGTCTTTATTCAGGTCTTTTTCGATAAACTTATCAAGAGCCATTACCGAACCGTTTGAAACCCACTGCTCGATGTAGGCGGTACTCATGTTAAAAACATCGGGAAGTTGGTTCGTTCGAGCGTTCAAGCGCATCTTCGTCCAGTATTTATCGGGCTCTATTGCGGTTAAATTTACTTTAATATTTGGATTCTGGGATTCAAACTTTTTGATAGCCTCCTTGTATTTCCCCCTGATCGTAGGGTCCCAAATCCAGTAGTCGATTTTTACATCTGCACTAACACTAAATATAGAAAACAAGGACGTAACTAATAGCCCTAAAAGTAATGCTATTATTATCTTTTTGTGCATATTAAAAAAACAATACCTCCTTTTATTGTAAGTTAAAATTGATTACTAAGTAATCTAGTAAAAAAATTAGACTTTAACAAGTAGTAAGTTACTACCAAATTCCTCGAATTAGTTAAACTATACATCCTCATAAAATAAATTGATCTTTTTTAGGTTTCTCACCTCCCGTAACCTCCCTTAATTTGATTTTCTATTTAACTTTGACTAATACGCTATTGCGAAATAGCTGCTTACCTTTTCTGGCACTCCTTAGAGGAGGGACGACTCCATAAGTTACGAACACCTTTCCTTAAAACTATCAACCTCTTGCAAATCAAGTTCTTCCGCCGCCTCTTCATCCATAATTGCCACTACATTCGGATGTAATTGCAACACGGTCCCTGGTAATTCTTCTCTAACCGGACCCTGGAGTGCCTGTTTCACTACCTCTTTTTTCCTTCTACCAGAAACCAGTAAAATTATTTTTTTAGCTTCCATTATAGTATTAGTTCCCATAGTAATTGCCTCTTCGAAAGTCTCATCCGAATTATCAAAATTATCCGTTATCGTGTCTCTCGCTAACTCTACCAATCTAGTCCGCGTGTCAAAACTCGAACCCGGCTCATTAAACCCTATGTGTCCATTTTTCCCGATTCCCAGTATTTGAAGGTCTATACCTCCCAATCTCGATATTTCCTTCTCGTACTCCTTACAATAATGACTTATCTCCTCTCTTGTAATTTCCCCGCTGGGAACGTGGATGTTTTCTCCCTTCAAGTTTACCTTTTCAAACAAATTTTGTTTCATGTAACGATTAAAGCTCTTTGGATGGTCTTTATTAATTCCGTAGTACTCGTCAAGGTTAAAGGTGGCTACCTGGGAAAAATCAACCAGTCCTTGTTTGTAATATCTTGCTAAAAAGCTGTACATTCCTTTCGGGGTTTCCCCAGTAGGCAGACCGAGCACAGGGGCTTGACCCACCAAAATCTCTTTTACTACTTCCCTGGCGGCCCTTCTCGACATCTCTTCGTAGCTACTCTCTACCTCAACTCTGACCATCGTATACGACCTCCCCGTCGATTATCGTAAGCCTGATTTCAAGGTCACGATCGAATGCCACCAAATCAGCCTTGCTTCCAACCGTCATGGTCCCAATTTCGTCTTCCATTCCTAATAATTTCGCCGGGTTCAGGGTTACTGCTGTTACCGCGTTGACCAAGGAAGCACCGGTAAATTCCATATAGTTCCCCACGGCTCTTTCCAGGGTAAGAGTACTCCCCGCTATCGTACCGTTTTCCAGCCTGGCCAGACGATCGTTCACTATAATTTTTTGATCTCCCAGGACGTAACTCCCCTTATCCATGCCAGCTGCGGCTATAGAATCCGTAACCAGATAAATTCTTTTGTTATCCTTGACTTTTTCCACCAAATTAACGGCGGCCGGGTGCAGGTGCTGACCATCTGCTATAATCCCTACAAACGCGTCGCTATTTAAAGCCACTCCCACGGGCCCGGGCTCGCGATGATGAAATTTTTTCATGCCGTTAAACAGGTGCGTAAAGGTCGAAACACCGAGATCCAAGAACTCCCGCACCTTACCGTAATTAGCTTTAGAGTGTCCGATAGACGGACGAGCTCGAATTGATTTAATCCACTCTAACAGGTCCTTTGACCCTTCCAGTTCAGGGGCAAAAGTTACCAGCCTGATGTCTCCTTCGTTACCTTCGGTAATTGTTTTAAATGTCTCGAAGTCGGGGGGCATAAGGTGATCGGAATTATGAGTACCTCTCTCTACACTTGATAAGAAAGGTCCTTCTAAATGAATGCCCAGGAGATTTTTAATATTAGCTTCTAGTAATTTCTTTACGGCGGAACTCATCGATTCTAGTGGATTTGTTATAATCGTACCCAGGAAGGAAGTTGTCCCGTGCTTCAAGAGGAACTCGCTTGCCTGCTCCAGACAATCGACCTTACTGGTTAAAAAGTCTACTCCTCCCCCTCCGTTAACCTGTAAATCAATAAATCCCGGAGCCAGATAATAACCATCCAGATCGATGGTCGAGTTTTTACCATTAAAGTCTGAATCGTCGCTAAGTTCAACGACGATTCCATCCTCTATCTTTACGTTTTTCTCTTCTATTACTCCTTTTTCCGGAAATATGACCTTGGAATTGGATAGATTAAGTTGATCCATTATTGTGCCTCAGATTATTGGTTTGAGTCCGATAATTTCCAGTTCGTTTTCATATAGTGTGAAAGAACTGAGTATCATTGCTCTAATTCCTCTATAGCAGGTTCAAGAAAACCATTATTGTTCTGCAGGGATTTTCTTGCTTCACTTATGGAAACCTCACACTTCAAGGATAATAAAGCCGTCTTCACTTCGTTGTCCGATCTCTCTAAGGTATTTTTAATATTCTCCTCGTCTTTGGTAGTTAACTTCCTTAATATCGTGACAGCTCTTTTTTCTAATTTCTCATTAGCTGGAACTAAATCCACCATGAAGTTATCATAAACCTTTCCCAGGTTTATCATCGCCGCCGTTGATATCATGTTTAATATCATTTTCTGAGCTGTTCCGGCTTTCATTCTCGTAGAGCCTGCTATAACTTCGGGCCCGGTTTCCACAACCGCTGTCGTTTCCGCCAGCTCTTCCACGCTGGAATTATTATTGTTAGTTATAGCGGCCGTACTGATTCCCATTTCCCTCGCTTGAGATAAGCCACCAAGAACAAAAGGAGTCTCACCACTAGCCGAAATTCCAATGAGGAGATCTTCCTCGCTCATTTCCTTCTTTACTTTATCAGCGCCTGCTTCCTTATCGTCTTCCCTGCCTCCTTCGGCAACGGCAAAAGCTTCTTCCCCGCCCGCAACAAATCCTCTAACACGATGTGAAGGAACGCCGAAGGTAGGAGTAATTTCTGAAGCATCTATAACTCCCATCCTCCCGCTGGTACCCGCACCAATATAGCAAATATTCCCTCCACTCCGATAAGTTGTAACAAACTTTTCTACCAGTTTTTCTATTTTCGGCAGAGCCTTCTCGACAACCGAAGCCACCTTCTGGTCTTCCTCGTTAATCAACCTTAAAATTTCTTCGGTACTCTTTTGGTGTAAATTACTCGTGTCAAGGTTTGGCTCTTCTGTGTTCATCTCATACGATCACCAATGCTGTTCTTTGTTACTTAAGCTCTTAACTTCACCCTGAATACAATCAAAATAAGATTAGCTAAGTGATATAGTGGTATAATCCACCTTACATAATATAACCACTCCAGCAAACTTTCAACCCAGT
>JBDGQU010000036.1:0-2061 GCA_042218715.1 Bipolaricaulia bacterium
AGAGGCTGGGGTCTTCCGATATGGTAGCCCTGAGCGTGGTCAGTTCCGTATTTTTTCACCATCTGAAGTGTCTCTTCGTCCTCGACGAACTCGGCAATTGTCTCCTTTTTGAGCCTGTGAGCGACCTCGACTATAGACTGGACCAGGTCCTGGTTCATCGAGTCCCGCGGGAGATTCTGGATGAAACTGCCGTCGATCTTCAGGTAATCCACCGATAGCTGTTTTAAGTAGTTGAACGAGGAAAACCCCATTCCGAAGTCATCCAGAGCAAATTTACTGCCACGGGATTTAAGCGCGGAGATAAAATTGTTTGCGGAACCGATGTTGCTCAGTGCCGCGGTTTCCGTCACCTCGAACAGTATATTTTCGAAGTTCTCTCCCTCCAGTGTCTGATTACGTTTTAACCAGTTCAGTAGTTCATCGTCCGTCAATGACTGACCCGAAAGGTTGATGGCAAGCTGGTGGTTAAAACTTTCTCTCGCCGAGTCAGGAAGACTTTCCAGTGTTTCGCTAACTACCCACCTATCGATGTCTCTGCTCAGACCGAACTTCTCCGCCACCGGAAGGAACCGACCGGGCGATATGAGCTCCCCGCCCCCTTCCAGCATTCTAATCAGAACTTCGTAATGAGAGATATTGTCAGAACCGAGTTCCAAAATGGGCTGGGCGTAGAGGACGAAATTGTTTTCTTTTATCGCTTTGTCGATTTCGTTGACCCAGCCGACCCGTGACCTCACGTCTTTCCGGCTGTCCAGTTCTTGATCGTAGACCTTGAACTGATTCCTGCCTGATTGCTTCGCCTGAGACAGGGCCATGTCCGCCTTCGCTAATAATTCGTCGACAGTATTCCCCTGTTCGGGAAAAAGAGAACATCCCACACTAACGGTCGTCTGAATATTGGTTCCATTTGTCTTGAAACCCCGGTTTCGTACAGACCGGATAATCCTGGTGGCTAGTTCTTCGGCGTCTTTTCCTTTTTTGTCGGGAGAAAAAATTACGAACTCGTCCCCGCCAAACCGAGCCAGAGTATCGGAATCAGCTAGGTCATCTCTTATTAGTTTGGCCATGCTGAAGAGGAGGTCGTCTGCAGCTTTAAATCCAAAGCTGTTGTTCACTTCCCTAAACCGGTCGATGTCAATCAATAGAACTGCCCCCGAAGCTTTTGCTCCTACCGTATTTAGATGGTTTTCCAGTTCATCCCGAAATTGGAAGTGGTTCTGTAGGCCCGTTAGCTTGTCGTGGTTTTTATAGTAATGCAGTTTTTCTTTTAGCTTGGACAAGTCGGACAGGGTTCTTAGGGTAACAATTGTTCCAATTACCTCTCCTTCCTCGTTCCTGAGTGGGTTGGCGGTACAATCAACCGGGATTCTCTCTTTGGTAGTTTTCCAGAGTCCATTTTCCTTGCCCCCGTTATTTTTTCCGTAAATTGACATTTGTTGAACTGGGGAATTTTCCCACCCGTCCACTTCTTCTCTATCAGACAAAGTAAGCTTGTCGTGAAGATAGTCCCCCACTAAGGCTATGTCTTTCTCGTTTATATTCTCTTCCGCCGCTTCGTTAGAAAATACAATCTTACCGGCCTGGTCTATTACCAGGATATTTTGATCGGTTTTGTTTAGTAGAGTAGAGGGATTAACGTTAATAGATTCAAATAGTTCCTCCAACAGTAACCTCCTTTTCTCGCTAGTTCATATCCATTACTGAACGGGAATATGCTAATTTGCTTAGGTAGGTCTGGTTACAGGTACTTATAAGTATAAGCAGTTATGAGAACTTGAAGGTGATTTATGTCCCGTTATCATTAGAAGGTAATCCTCTCGGGTACTCCTATTGTTCGTCAGTGGTGAGTTAGATGTATAATCGTACTGTTTTCATAGAACCATCCATCCTCTTTAGACAAGTTAATGGATGGTTTGGCTTATAATTTTCCAATTTTTTCCTAAAATAACACAGATTTTCAGGTGGAAAGGGGGACGTCAAAGTTGAGAATTAGTGATTTATCTGCCTCTCCGTTCTGGCCGCTAATAAAGTCCGGGATAATCGTGGTTGCAACCTACATTG
>JBDGQU010000037.1:0-4793 GCA_042218715.1 Bipolaricaulia bacterium
ATTCTCACTTAAGTCGTGCGATTCTCTCTCCTGAGACCAACTTTTAACTCAGTCTCCAAGAAATATAGCCCCTGGTTGAGAAACTTAGTTAACTTCACCCGTTAGGTGATATCTAACGCGATAAATCAAGTCCCTCTTCCAGGGCTTTCACCCAGCACCCAGTTTAATATCGATAACCAACCGGTGGTAAATACTTACACCAAAAAACCTCTTCTGTAAACTGGTTTCATTCTTGAAGTCCATATTAAACTGGGTGCTGGACCAACTCCCGTTTATCAAATAAGTTTCTCGGTTAACTCTACCCTGTTAAACTACCAGGTTATAACCGCGCAATTTTGGTCTCCCAAAGTGAATAATCTCAGTTCTTTCACCACGGCCGGACTCACTATATAGCCTGTTATCCGCCCTCTGCTGCTTAACCAGCCACTGATTTAACCTCGTAATGGTGAAAGAATTTAGTAATCGTAACCAAACTCGATTAATTACACTAGCCGGTCTCACTAACATCAGTCAAACCTCTCATTCACTATCTCGGTCAAAAAGTACTCGTGTATTTCGTAATTGTCAGTCAATTCCGGGTGAAAGGTGGCACCAAGCAGGTTATCTTCCCGCACCAGCACGGGTAGCCCTTCGTGGTTTGCCAGCTTTTCTACGTTCGGCCCCACCCGGGTGACCTGAGGAGCCCGGATGAAAACTCCGGTTATCGACCGGCCCCTGGTTACTTCTTCACCGGACGATTCAAACTCCAGCTCGCTTTCGAAACTCTCTATCTGCCTCCCGTAAGCGTTCCTTTTCAGAGTAATATCCATCAATTCCAGAGTGGGAGGGCCGTTATGAACTTCACGGGCAAGAAGGATTAACCCCGCACAGGTGCCAAAAATCGGGAATCCATCTTTAGCTTCCCTCCGTATCGGCTCGAATAGATCCCATTTCCGGAGGAGTTTGGATATCGTAGTACTTTCGCCTCCGGGGATTATCAACCCGTCAATAGCGTCCAGGTCCTCCGGACGTCTTACCAGGTTGACCGAGGTTCCTATTTCCTCCAGAACCTTCTTGTGCTCACGAAAATCCCCCTGAAGTGCCAAAACTCCAACCTTCATTTTACCGCCTTTTAAGATGAATTATCCGAGAAATTGAAATTCTTTGGTTGAGATGAACTATCTGGATTGGATGAACTCTTCTTCGTCCATGTCTTCCACGTTAATACCGACCATGGGTTCGCCCAGGTTTTCCGAGATCTTCGCCAGTGTATCGGGATCGTCGTGATAAGTTACCGCGTCTACAATTGCCTTGCCTCGGGGTTCCGGGTCCTGGGATTTGAAGACACCCGAGCCGACGAATACGCCGTCAGCACCCAGCTGCATCATTAGGGCCGCGTCCGCGGGAGTAGCTATTCCCCCGGCGGCAAAGTTAACCACGGGCAACCTGCCCTCTTCCGCAATGACTCTTAGAATATCTCGAGGAGCACTCAGTTCCTTAGCGTAACTCATTAGCTCGTCCTCGGGAAGATTGACCAGTTTCCTTATCTCGGAATTTATCCGTCTCATGTGTCTTACCGCTTCTACGACGTTTCCCGTACCCGCTTCTCCTTTCGTCCTGATCATCGCCGCTCCTTCGCCTATCCTTCTTGCCGCTTCGGAGAGATTCCTCGCACCGCAAACCACGGGCACGTCAAGCTTCCACTTGTCTATGTGGTTCTCCTCGTCAGCCGGGGTTAGCACCTCGGACTCGTCCACGTAATCCACTCCCAGGGATTCGAGAATCCGAGCTTCGACGAAATGGCCGATCCGCGACTTGGCCATTACCGGGATGGAAACTTCGTCCATTATCTCCTTTACCTTTGCCGGATCCGCCATGCGGGCAACCCCACCCGCTTCCCTTATATCCGCCGGGACCTTTTCCAGGGCCATCACCGCCGCCGCGCCGGCATCTTCCGCTATCCGGGCCTGTTCGGCGTTTACTACGTCCATGATAACTCCGCCCTTCAACATTTCCGCCAGCCCGCTTTTTACCTTAAACGTCCCTTTCTCTACCATTTCGGTACACCTCCATAATTACCTGCACGCTAAACTCAACTCTCTTGTTTTCTTTTAAAAACCATCTATTGTCCAGTGGTTCAATTCCCCGGTTAATCTTGATTCCTCGTTGTAGATCAGGGAATTACTCCTATTCAAATCAGTGCCGGCGAACTTCCGAAATATTATAGGTCCGCGGGGGTTCGGATAGCAAGACTAGTTTGGACCAAAATTTCGCGATTTTGACCTGGTAAATTCGATAGTGTAGAAACAACTGTGTAAAATGAATTTATAGCTTTGGAAACCGTTCAGGAAAATCCCATCGGAGGCGAGCGGGCACGGTCTCTTGATTTCGAAGAAATCAAGAGGAGCGAGCCGAGATCGGAAAGGGCAATTTCCCCGCTGGGGAAATTGATCCCTGGTTTTGTCGAACGGTTTCCAAAGCTAGTTTTACACGTAAAACTCTACCCTATCGTAAATTCACATAATAGAGTTAACCGAAAAACTTATTCTCAGTTCTTTCATCATTGTATGAAAACTAGGCGAAGATTTACGAACGGCGACTCAATTTTATCGTTTATACCCTCTACCGCTTACCTGGCTGCCGGGATTTCGAATACGTTCAGGGTTATAAGGTTAAATCAGTTGCCAGGTAACCGGCAGAGGGAGAATAACGGGCGAAATATTAAGTACGACTGTGGTGAAAGAACTGAGTTAATTAAAGACTATTTTTTTCTGGAGACTGAATTAGAAGTTGGTCTTAGGGGAGAGAATCGCACGACTCAGGTTGGAATAATCGCCCGTTTGTAACGACCACCCAACCAGGAGAAACCAGTAGACTAACTCAACCGGGTAATGGGTTCATCTAAAGTCTGGAATAAGTTTTAAATTACCCGAACCGGGGCTATAATTAGTCGCTATGAAACTTAAAAAGCTAGAAGTAGGGTCATTGGAGACCAATTGTTACGTATTAAGCTCGGACGGGGAATACGCCATAGTAGATCCCGGAGCCGAGGGAAGCAAAATAATCTCCAGCCTGGAAACCACGGCCGAGGAAGGTTCCGAGGCAAAGTTCGTATTGGCGACACATTTTCACTGGGATCACGTCGAGGCCGTAGCCGAATTGGTTGATGAGCTGGATGTCGACTTTTACCTGGGCGAGAAGGACCTGGAGATGTACGAGAAATCCAGCGAGTCCGATCTTTCACCCGACCGGCTTTTACAGGAAGGCGACGTGGTTGAGCTCGGGACCAACAGGTTAAAAGTCTGGGAAACCCCCGGGCACTCGCCGGGAAGCGTCACTCTGGTCGAAGAGACCGAGCGAAAACTGATCGTAGGAGACCTCGTCTTTTCCAACGGTTTCGGTAGAACTGACTTACCGGGAGGGTCAAAATCCGATCTGGAAGACTCGTTGGCGAGGATAGTAAGCTTGTCCGGAGACTGGGAGGTCTTTCCCGGTCACGGACCGAGGTTTAATCTGAAAGAAAAGCTCAACTCGTCCCCGTTTCTAGCCGATTTGAGAGAAGTATAATGGACCGTCAGGACATAGATAAGGTAAGGAAAAAGGCAGATATCGTCGAGCTCGTTTCTCGGTACGTCAACCTGAAAAAATCCGGCAAAAGCTACAAAGGAGTCTGCCCGTTTCACGAGGACAACGATCCCTCCCTAACCGTCGATCAAACTAAGAAGCTCTGGCATTGTTTCGGCTGTGGTGCCGGCGGCGACGTGTTCAATTTCCTGATGAAGATCGAAAACCTGTCCTTTCCCGACGCGGTTCGGGAGCTGGCTTCGGAAGCCGGAGTAAAGCTCCCCGAGAAAAGCGGGGACTCACGCAAACCCAACCTGACAGAACTGATGAACGAAGTAAACGACTATTACCATTCCAACTTGCTCCGACAGGGCGTGGGGAAAAAGGGACGTAATTACCTGAACCGGAGGGGATACGGGGAGGACACGATAAAAGAGTTCAGTCTAGGCTACGCTCTCGACAGCTGGAACTCCCTTACCAACAAGTTCAAAGGGGACCACGGACTGGATAGTCTGGAAAAAGTGGGACTGATAAAGAAATCCGATAGCGGAAGGTACTACGATCGGTTCCGGGACCGGTTGATATTCCCGATAAGGTCGGTTCGGGGCAAGGTTATAGCATTCGGTGGACGTAAACTCGATTCGGAGGAAGAAGGACCGAAGTACCTGAATTCCCCCAATTCACCGTTATTCAATAAAGGCGAAACCTTTTACGGCCTGTCCGCGGCTAGACGGTCAATGGGCGAAACGGATCGGGCAATTCTAGTCGAGGGATATACAGACGTCATCGCCCCATCCAGCAGGGGAATAAAGAACGTAATAGCGAGCATGGGAACCTCCCTCACCGAGAAACAGGTCGATCTCCTGTCCCGTTACGTTTCCGACGTCCTGATCGCCTACGACCGGGACCAGGCAGGAGAACAGGCGACTCTCAAAGGACTTAAACTCCTCCGGAACAAGGGCCTGGGGGTAAAAGTGGCAAAAATCCCCGAAGGAAAGGACCCTGCTGATATAATCGAGACCCAGGGAGTTGAGAAGTTAAGAGAAATTTTTGACGAAGCCCAACCGTTTCACGAGTTCTATCTCGACTTGCTCAGGCAGAACTACGATCTGTCAACAGTTGACGGTCGGGAAAAGGCGTTAAAATCGAGCACGAGGTTCCTGAGCGAGGTAGACAGCCCTCCACTGAGACACGAGTTGATCGATAGGTTAAAAGACATGCTGAATATCTCCGCCTCGGAGATAACCCAG
>JBDGQU010000038.1:0-1540 GCA_042218715.1 Bipolaricaulia bacterium
AAGACATTTATGGGGATTTCTTCTCAATCTTCACCCCCACCTTGGTCCTCCCCCTTCAGAGGGGGAGGAAATAATTGCCGGACCTGCTTGGTGGGTTTACCGATAATTCGATAGGCGGATCTTTCCAGATCCGCTGTTGTGTTTGGTGGGAGTGTCATTATTTTCCCTTCGGTATGGTCCACGTGGTTCCTACCAAAGGTGATTGATAAAACACTTCGACCTCGGTGGACACCGAGGCTGGAAAGCCTCGGCTATCGGATTCTTTACACCCTTACACTTCGACCTCGGGCACACTAGGGCTAGAAAGCCCTGGTTATCGGGAATGACGGGCTTTTTTACTTCAACACTAGTCTACTCATCGTTATCAAGTACCTGTCCTCAACTAAGTGCTGCACCATGTCCGGGCGGACTGTTGCGATAGACCTTATTGTCAGGCTTTTTGTTAGCTTTTCCTTATGTTTTCTTTTCCTCTATGGAATTCTTTACGAACTCAAAAATTTTTTCAAACTTTTGTTCAGATATATCCACGTGGGTAGAAGGATTTTCTAGAGGATGACGATGCCAGCCTCCTAGGTTATCTATTCCGAATATTCTTTTTCCATCGTCTATAAGGGTAAAACTGACTTTATCCGTCTGTGGGGCATAAAATACCTCAAGGAAAAAGCCAACCGAAAAAACCAGCCTTAACTTGATCCTAAATTTGCTATACTCCCTAGTCTGGAGGTTGGCAGCCGGGAAATGAACCCCGGATAGTTCCTCTATCCTGTCTCGAAATTCTTTAGTGGATAATTCCATTAATCCTGGGCAAGATCTTTTTCGCTCATCTTTTTTAGCTGTGCGAGGAGGAATTTTCTTTCTTCAACTAGGCTTTCCCATTCTATGAAGTCGCTTTCAACTTCGTGAGAATAGGGGGCGTCAATTTCTCCCTGGTTCCAGGCCTTTTTAAATTCGGGAAATTCGTATCCATACTTTGCCTCGTATTCAACAATTCGCTCGGAGCAACGCTGGAGCCTGTTCTTGAGGTCGCTGGCTAGCAACTGGGATAGCTTACCCTCAAGCGAATCCCCTTCTATATATTCCAGGGCCTCCGCGATAGATTCCGAAATATCGAGCGTTTTCATGACTGAATGCTCCTTTGGAAATTTTGATTACCATCCAGCTACGCTTTTATTTACTGTGTCAAGTTTAACTACAATATTTTTACAAGTCAATTTAAGTATGGTTTATCGGTTATAGGGGTTGGTTCCTGGTTACTGGTTACTCTGGGGACTGGGGCACTAGGTTCTGGGTGTTAGGTTTTAGGGGTTCGGGGAACGGCAAAAACCATCTATGAGTGATACTTCTTAAGCTTCACCCCCACCTTGGTCCTCCCCCGTCAGGTCTAGGTTCTGGGTTTTAGAGATTTGGGTTTGGGTAGCAAGCATCTATTGGGCTTCCTTCTTAGGCCTCACCCCCACCTTGGTCCTCCCCCTTCAGAGGGGGAGGAAAATAATTGCCGGACCTGCTTTAATAGTTCCTAGCAGCCCTCCAGCACTTAGTT
>JBDGQU010000039.1:0-7247 GCA_042218715.1 Bipolaricaulia bacterium
ATAGGAGCCCAGTGCTTCCGGAACAAACAGCCTTTTGCTACTGGAGAGACGCTACCAAAGTTAACCGAGAGTGCCCCAGGGCTTGCCCTGGGGGTGAATCGGCTGTTTTGGTAGCAATGAACGCGGGCTAAATCGCGGCGGCCAGGTAAGAGTGGCAGATAATCAAGACCAACGCCAAGTCAATTAAGCTCAGTTCTTTCCCCATATACGGAAACTAGGCGGCAAATTCTGAGTGGCGACTTAATTTCATTATTTATCTCCCTCTACCGCTAACCTGGCTGCCGGATTTAGCATATTTTCAGGATTATAAGGTTAAAACAGTTGCCAGGTAAGCGGTAGAGGGAGAATAACGGAGAAATATTAAGTATGATTTTGGTGAAAGAACTGAGCTTAGGATAAACGACGTTGAGAGGGCCGGTACAAATAATGCCGTTGAGGCCAACGACGGAGTTGCGTTAAAATTACCTTGCTGATTGTCGGTTAGCTATACTTAATTACTTCAAGATGGAATAGACCTTTCGGTCCGGCAGCGGAACCGGACCTGTCCGATGGTTAGCATCGATTACCGAACAAACTTTAGTAAGGAATTATCAACCAAAAGGAGGGAATATGCTAGATCCAACATCTCAATACCAAACGATGGAAGACCTCTCGATTAAAGGGAAGCGAGTCCTGGTTCGGGTGGACTTCAACGTCCCCCTGGAGAACGGGGAAATAACGAACGATAACCGGATAAAGAGCGCACTACCGACCATAAACTATCTCACGGACTCCGGAGCAAAAGTGATCCTAACCAGCCACCTCGGCAGACCGGGCGGCGAAGTGAGGGAGGACCTGAGGTTGGACCCGGTCGGACAACGACTTTCCGAATTGGTGGAGCCGGACGTAAAAAAACTGGACGAAACGGTTGGTCCGACAGTAAAAGAAGAAATAGACGAGCTGGAAGAAGGCGAGATAATTCTGCTGGAAAATACCCGGTTCAACCCCGGAGAAAAGTCAAACGACGACTCATTCAATAAACAGTTGAGCGAATTAGCCGACGTATTCGTCAGCGACGCGTTCGGCATGGTTCACAGAAAACACAGCTCAAATTACGGCGCCGCCACCCTACTACCGGCCGCGGCGGGAAAACTGATCCTTAAGGAAGTTAAAGGGCTCAACCCGGCGGTAGAGAGTCCAGATCACCCGTTCCTAGCAATCATTGGCGGCAAAAAAGCCTCCAGCAAAATTGGGGCACTCTGGGATATGGTCGATAGAGTGGACAAGTTCCTGATCGGCGGGGCTTTGGCGTTTACTTTCCTTCACTCCCAGGGCCATCTCGTCGGCGATTCTCTGATAGAGGAGTCGATGGTCGACGAAGTCCGCGAGTTCCTCGAAAAAGTAAAAGAGGACAGGAGTACGGAGGTAATTCTCCCCGTGGACGCAAAAGTTTCCCGGGAGTTCAGCGCCGAGGGAGAAATCAAAACCGTAGACGCGACTAAAATTCCACCGGACTGGATGGGGATAGACATCGGACCGGCGACGATAGAAAAATTTAGTAACGAAGTCGAAGGGGCACAGACACTAGTCTGGGCGGGACCTCTTGGTGGATTCGAACTCCAGCCCTTCCAGGCGGGCACGAAAGAGGTAGCACAGGCAGTGGCCGACGCATCCGGTTATAGAATCATCGGCGGGGGCGAAACGGGCGCGGCAATCAATCAGTTCGGCCTCGCGGATAAGATGGACCACGTGTCCACCGGAGGAGGCGCCTGTCTCGGGTACCTGCGGGGCAAAGAGCTTCCCGCTCTGGAAATTTTAAAGGTAAAAAACGAGTAACAGACCGGGTAGGGGAAAACCTGAACTTCCCACCAACCAAAACCGGATCAGGAGGGCTCGCTACTCAGCAGCGCGACTCCCATTACCTACGCGGATCGTCTAACAAGCAGCGCGGGCTCCCATTGCTCTCGCGGGTGGACGGTTGCGAAAACATCGGTCAGGCGTGGGAGCCCGACCGGCTCTGAGATCGTAACCAGCCCGGGTCCCTGTGCCCAGGCGGTACGTCCGGTTTGGCCGCATTCCTTCGGTAGATTTCATACTTTTTCGATAGGCGGATTTTTCTAGATCCGTTGTGATGGTTGGTGGAAGTGTGAAAACATCTCCTTCGGTATGACCTACATTTTCTTCGATATGCAGGTCTTTCCAGACCTGCTGTTGTGTTTGGTAGGAGTGTCATAATTTTCCCTTCGGTACCTGCGACGTAGTTCCTACCGAAGACGATTGGTTGAACATTTCTACCTATATTGACACCGGGGGTAGAAACCCCCGGCGATCGAATCTATTTCAATTGTACAATTCGACCTCTGTATACACTGGGGATACAAACCTCCCGGCGATCGGATCTATTGTCAATTGTATACCTCAATCAAAATGTACAGCAGGGTTAGAAAACCCTGCCTATCGAATCTATTTCAACCAAACACTTCGACCTATGTGTACACCGAGGCTAGAAAGCCTCGGCTATCGGGGGTTTTGATTAGGTGTGAAAACCCCGGCTATCGAATCTATTGTCAATTGCAAACTTCAACTTGTATCCCACAGGGGCTAGAAACTAAGTACTTTCTCAAACTTTTCTAATAAGAACCGAGGCGTTCTGGCCCCCGAACCCGAACGAATTCGAGAGCGCGACGTCTACATCCTGCTGTCGTCCTTCGTTCGGTACGTAATCGAGGTCGCATTTTTCGTCGGGATTCTCGTAGTTTATCGTCGGAGGAATAAATCCTTCTTTCACGGTCAGGGAAGTTACTATGGCTTCCACGGCCCCGGCCGCACCCACCAGGTGACCGAATTGGGACTTGTTCGACGAAACCGGAATATCGTAAGCCCGATCGCCGAATAGCGCCTTTATCCCGTTAGTCTCCATTCTGTCGTTTAATTGGGTGCTGGTCCCGTGAGCATTTACGTAATCCACGTCTTCCGGGGTAAGTTCTCCTTCTTCGATCGCGTGAGCCATTGCTTCCCTGGCTCCGGCTCCGTCCTCCCGGGGCGCGGTCACGTGGTGAGCGTCAGCCGTCTTACCCACCCCCAGGATTTCGGCGTGAGGTTCTACCCCTCGCTTTTTCACTCCCTTTTCAGTTTCGAGAACCAGCACACCGGCTCCTTCACCCATGACGAAACCGTCCCTCTCCCCGTCGAACGGCCTGGAGGCCTTCTCCGGCTCGTCGTTCCGCGTCGATAGCGCCTTTATCTTGTCGAACCCCGCGTAGGCAATCTCCAGCAGAGGTGCCTCTACTCCACCTACTACCATCATGTCGGCTTTGCCCAGTCTAAGTTCCTCGAAAGCCTGTCCTATAGCGTGAGCCCCGCTGGCGCAGGCCGACACGGCACCGTAATTCGGGCCGCCAAATCCGAACTCTATGGAAACCTGAGCCGCCGCGGCATTGGGCATCAACTGGGGTATCAGGAACGGACTTACCCGGCCCGGCCCCCTATCCATTATCTTCTTCTGGTTCTCGATTAGGGGACTGATATTCCCAATTCCCGTACCTATCACGACGCCAACTTTCAGGTCATAGCCCCCTTCCTCAACTTCCCACTCGGCGTCGTCCAGGGCCTCGTCGGCGGCAACTATCGCGAACTGGCTCGGCCTTCCCAGCCTTCTCGCCCGCTTCCGATTGAACCACTCGGAGGGGTCGAAGTCCTTAACCGGAGAACCGATCTTCGTCTTAAGCTCGGATACGTCCAGTCGATCGTCGACCCGACGAACCGAGGAGTTTCCCCGTTTGAGATTTCTCCACATCTCTTCTACCCCTAACCCAAACGGAGTTACCGCACCCATGCCGGTTACGTAGACCGATCGTCTTTCACTCATTTTCTATCAGACTCAAACTCAATTTTGCTCTATCCAATTCGGATCGGGCTTTCTCGTAGCTAGCTCCGGCTTTTTCTTTGTCCATCCCGTCCAGCCGCTGTTCCAGATCTTCTATACGTTCCTCTAATTCCGCCGAGTCCAACTCCTCGTAGTCCCGTGCCTCCCTGGTCAACAGCCTCACCGTTTCGTCCCTTTCCTTGAACAGGAAGCCCCCGTGGACCACGAATCGCTTAATTCCTTCCGGGCCTTCTACCTTTACCGTGGCCGGTTCTAGCTCCATAACAGCGGGTATATGACGCGGTAAAAGGCTAAAAGAACCTTCTTCCGTTCGGCCGCCCACAAGCTCCGCCTCCCCGGAAAATACCTGTCTGTCTGGAGTCAAAAGCTTAAAATTCAAGTTAACCTCACCTCTAAACCGTTTCCTGAATCTTAATCCGGATAACTAACCAGGATGGGTATATTTAACAATCGAAAATAGTTTACCAATTGGCCCACTCGGAGACAACCTCAACGAAAGGGAAATCTGTACCACTGCAGAACGCAGTAGGGTTGAACGGTAACTTATTCTTCATCCAGTATTCGGGGATTCTTTTAATATTAGTTCTTTCACCGCAGTCGTGCTTAATATTTAGCCCCTTATCTAGCCTCTACCGCTTACCCGGCAACTGATTTAACCTTATAACCCTGAACGTATTCGAAATCCCGGCAGTCGGGCAAGCGGTAGAGGGATAACCGATAGATTAAAGTTACCTTTTTGGATGTCCGCCTCGGTTTCGTATAATGGAATGGCGAAAGAACTGAGTTAATAATAAATGCGAGCGGCAACAAACACGGCCACCATTACTGCTCCGGCGGCAATAGCAAACCTCTCGTTTGAACTCAGCTCTTCCAAGGCTCCTATCCCCGGCTCTCGGTCAACACCGGCCTCAGAAGGTGAAGGCTGCGTGACAAACCCTGTACCCCCCTGACCGAACGAAAATGACGGTCCCTCTAGCGAAGCGACAACGTCCTTGTTCCCTTCGGTTTCGTAGAGGGTCGTCTTCAGGTTCACAGTCTTTTTCCTGGAGATCGATTTGGGCGTTAGGTAAACGAAAAACGTCCTCCAGTAGCCCACCTGACTATCGGGAACGGTGGTCTTACCGTCCAGGTTACCCAGCGTTACCCCGGCAGTAGTGAGACCGGAGAGGTCCGTCTTCGTCGCGAGAAGTTTTCCATTCGAATCGTAGAGTTCCAGCTTTGTAAAGTTACTTCCCGTGGCTGTTCCCTGATTCTTGATAACGATGGGGTTAATGAGCAAATCCAGTCTGTTCTCGTCCCTGTCCATTACGTCTATTCTCTGGGCTAAAATCGCTTCTTCATTTACGCCAGGTAAGTTGCCCGACCGGCGGCCCACGTCGACTACTTCCGCACCCCAGGGGTAAATTGTCAGGGCGCTCTCGGATTCGTGTACCGGACTTCTCGCATTTGTCTCCACGCCCTCGGAGCCCTGGAACTGGACTACCGGTTTAAAGGTAGTACCACTTTTCGCGGCGGGAGAGACCTCGTAGTGGAGTTCGAAAACGCCCCTCCCTTCGTCTTCTATTCTTCCGTGGGCGGTATCCAGCTGTTGCCACTGACTGGTAAGGTTCAGGTTAGTCCCGAGTTCGACCAAACTTCCGTCGGGCTTCACTCTGTAAACGGAAACAGCTTCCACGTTATTGTTGCTAATCGTTCCTTCATTCCCCAGCCTTACCGAGTTCACGGTGAAGTCCTGGGAATCCAGATCGCTGTCAGTTAGCACCAGCCTCTGTTTATAGGTTTCGCCCATGTTTACGACCCCGGAACTCCATTTCGTAGTTTCTTCGATTCCCTCCAGTCCCTGAACTACTATCTGCTGGACGTTATCCCGGGCCACAGAGGATTCCTGATTGAACGGATAACCGGTCATTCCGTTGTTTTCCTTCGTCTTAAGTGCCAGTCCCGTCCTAAGTTTCATCCCCTGTACCGGACCACTGGAAGCTATCTCACCCCGAACTTCCACGGTCACCTTACACTCGTCCAGGCAGCGTCCGTTCCACCATCCGTCAGGAGAGGTGGAAAAAGACACCTGAGACGTGGGGCTGGTTACTGTCTTCGCGATGGTCTTATTACTGACTTCCCCTCCTTCCTCTATCGTAAGCTCGAGCCGGACCCGAGTTATATCCTGGCCGAGAACCAGGGGGCTTTCCTTCCGAAACCGGTTGGTTACGGTAATCAGGTCTACCTCTACCCCGTCCCGGTTGGGATCGACGTCCCGGAAAACGGTTCGAGCCACGGTAGCGGTCGTTCCGGGCTGCAGAACCTCGTCCCGTAAAGGGAGATTCCTGATCTCCTCGAACCCCGCCCGGGCAATCACGTCCGGTTCCGGATCGATCACGTAATTAGAACTCACCGAATCCACGGCTTTGTCATGGTTCGCCAGGTAGACGAAATGAAACCTTGCCCCCAGTTCCACCGTTACGTCTCCCCCGTACTTGCTTATCGGGACCCTCTCCGGAGGAGCCACGGATACCTCGAACCGAAACATGCCCTGCTCGTCCGGGGAAAGGGTCAACCCGTCACCCGGCAGAGTAAAGGTAATTCCCGAACCAATCCCGGAAAGGTCCTTCAGGGAAACCGATTTCCAATCCTCGTCACCTTTCCGATATCGGATCTTCAGGCTCTCCAGTTCGTTCTCGGAAGCGTTGCCGTAATTACTTACGGTCAGTTCCTTTATCCTAACCGGTTCGGCCATACCTCCTACGGAAACTTGGTGAACGAGTATTTCGCTATCCTTGGGATTCAGCGTAACTGAGCTAGACCTCTCAGCTTTGAACTCGGGTGCACCTGTTAAAAGGAAGGGAATAAAGAGCACCAATAAAAGAGAAGCCAAAATCGAAGTGCGCCATCGCATCCGGGAATAACCTCCTTTGGGTAAATCTGGATCCGATGTAATTTATCCGGAAAATTCGGAAAAAATGCAAACTAACCCAGATTTCCCAAATTCTATCACAATTCTAGCGTTATCGAATCCTGGTTCGATCGTCCCAGAAGATAAAAATGATAATAAAACTCCAGGCCCGAAACCGGACCTGGAGTTTATTGGTTGTTAATTTAGTCGGTATCCATCCTATTTCCTGACGATGAATTTCATAACCGGACTCTTGTCCGTAGACCCGTCAGGTAAAGTAACGTCGACGGTGTAGAGATACAGACCGTTCTGAAGGTTTTTGAGGCTCGTCATGTTGCTGAACCCTTCCTCCACCTTCAGGACCAACTTGCCGGATAGATCGAAGACCCTGACAGTTTCGATAGTCACCGAAGTGGCTACGGAAACTCCATCTTTGTTCTTCAGCACCATCCTGGGAGTTCCCGTCCCGGTAATGGGTGCCGGTTTAATTCC
>JBDGQU010000004.1:0-14818 GCA_042218715.1 Bipolaricaulia bacterium
GCTCTATCCTACTGAGCTACAGGCGCACGGTTAGGATCTTTTTAGTTTGAGGTATATTTTTTTCGCGGCTGCTTCTTCGGCTTCTTGCTTGCTCCGGCCCTTTCCGGTTCCCTCTAGCTCGTCCAATTTTGCTAATACCCGGTATCGCCGATTGTGAGCTTTTCCCCACTCTTCTTTCACTTCGTAACTTGGCCTTTTGTTGAACCGCTTTTGGGCCTCTATCTGCAGTGCTGATTTGTAATCCAGGACTTCCTGACTATCGACTAAATTGTCAACTTCGTCGCTTAGAATTTCAACCACGTACTCCGCCGTCCTACGAAAACCCTTTTTCAGAAAGAGAATTCCGATAAGTGATTCGAAGACGTCGCAGAGAATGGATTCCTTGGACCTACCTCCCGATTCCTTTTCACCTCTACCGAGGTAGAGGTACTGACCGAGATCTAACTCCCTGGCTTTACCCGAAAGTACCGGTTTACTCACGGTGACTGCCTTTATTTTAGACAGCTCGCCCTCGCTTTTCTCCGGAAAAGAATTATATAAGTGCTCCCTTACTGCCAGCTCGATTACGGCGTCCCCGAGAAACTCCAGCCTTTCGTAGGATCGATTACCTTCATTCGATTCGTTGACGTAAGAGGTATGAAGAAAGGCTTTCTTTAAGTCTTCATCGGGTAAGTCAAAACCCAGTCTCTTTTTTAACTCCGTAAAGTTCTTTCTCATATGTCAATAAACGCCCAATTATAACCGGTCCCGTGAAAGTCAATCAAGATGATAGATAAACTGCATCCCGTGAGAAAAGGGAAAGGGGAGATAATTAATTCAATTCTCATTACAAAATGGAAGCTGGGCGAAAATTACCGGACGGTGACACAGGTTTATCGCCTATCTCCTTTACCGCTTACCGGGCTGGCTGTCTTTCGCAATTTTCAGGTCCTTACGGACAAATCAGTCGCCAGGTAAATAGATAAAGGCGGATCACAGGCTAAAAAGTAAATAAAGTTCCGCTTAATCCCTAGCCCTGCTTTGGACCTTCTTCGCACTGGCCGTAAAAGTTTAGTTCGATTCGTGTCGCCTCGAACGGGCAATCTTCCAGTAGTTCGCGGAGCTTCCTTTCGACCTCGGAGTCTTCGATATCCAAAATTTCCCCGTCTTCTTCACAGATGAAATGAGGGTGTATTTCCGGGGATAGATCGTACTTGGTTTCCGTTCCGTCCTGGATAGGGATCAATTCCCCCATATCTTCGAGTAAATCGAGAGTTCCGTAGATGGTCGAAGGGCTTATCATCGGATAACGGTCTTCGATGTGTTTCTTTATCTCTTTCGCCGTCGGATGGTCGAGCTCCACCAGAGAGTTCACTACTTCTATCCGCTGAGGGGTTACTTTTAGCCCTTCCTCTTTTAACCTTTCTCTGAATTTTTTTATCTTATTTTCTTGCACTATGTCTCCTCTTGCAGTTTTATGAATTGCTAAATTGACCTTGATGATAAGGTTAACTGGGTCCACCGCTATTTTAAACTACTCTTTTGGGTTTTATTACAACCCAGGTATCCTGTTCGAATTTTTCGGATCTCCCTTTGTCCGGGATTTGAACCCTAGTTCACAAACAACCGTAATTAATCATACGACCAATAAACCCTGACTTCCACCCGAGTACATAACAATTCTCATCTGAAAATGAATTTTAATTGATAATAAAGTATAATAAGTTGGATTCAACAGTTGAAAAATCATTTGACCGATAAAACATATTTTTTGAAGTTGTGCCCGGATGGTTCCTTAGAAATAGGGGAATCTATTCACTACAATTTAAGGCTTAAATCGTGAGGCCAGTCGAAGGAAATATAGTATAGATTTACCTTAAATTCGAGTTCGATGATAGGGAGGGTTAAATGGATATTGTTACTTATCCCGAGGAAGTGCTGAGGCGGGAGACAAATACAATAGACGATATAGACGAGGAGATAAGGGATTTGGCGGATAAAATGACGGAGATGATGTTTAAGGCCGAAGGTGTAGGGCTCGCGGCACCTCAGGTTGGCGTAGGGAAGAGGTTGATAGTGGTTAACCTGGAGGACGACTTCCATATTCTGGTGAATCCCGAACTCGTAGAACGGAGCGAGGAAGAGGAGACGGAGGAGGAAGGATGTCTGTCCGTGCCCGGCCCCGAAGCGCCTGTGACCAGGTCGAAAAAAGTGGTAATCAGAGGAACCGACCTGGACGGGAACGAGGTAAATTTAACCCGGGAGGGGCTGGCTGCCAGGGTATTTCAGCACGAAATCGATCACGTCAACGGGAAGTTATTTATAGATCATCTTTCGGAAGCGGAACGGGCCGTTACTCTCCGCGAATACAGGAAGCTGCAGGAAGAAAGCGAAGAAGAGTAACCGATAATAATCCGGAGTGAGCTTTATGCCAGACATCAGGAAGAGATTTAGGAAAATTAGGGATTCTCTCCCCGACGATGTTCGGTTGGTGGTCGCGACCAAGTCCCGAAGCGTAGACGAAATCAAAGAGGTTATCGACGCCGGAGCGAACTACATTGGTGAAAATTATACTCATCCGGAGGCGACCGAAAAATTCGAAAAACTTGGGGAGTTAAGGAACGATGTCAGCTGGGAGTTAATCGGTCACCTGCAAAAAAACGACATAAATAAAGCGTTACCTATATTTGATAGAATCCAGACGGTGGAGTCGGTCTCCAAGGCTAAGCATATAGACAAAAGGGTCGAAAAAGCCGGGAAGAAAGTCGTACCTGTACTGATAGAAGTAAATAGCGGTGAAGAAGAAAGTAAGTACGGAATAAAGCCCAAGAAAGCCGCTCTTAAGGAGGTCGTTCGGGGGATTGGTCAATTGGAACACCTCCGACTGGAAGGTTTAATGACGATGGGTCCCTACGAAGGAGACCCGGAAGACGCCAGGCCCTATTTTAGAGTTACCCGGGAACTGTTCGAGGCTGGCCAGGACTACGTTAGTGGTAAAGACAGAATGGAGATTCTGTCGATGGGAATGACGAATTCTTATCGGGTAGCCGTGGAAGAAGGAGCGAATATGGTAAGGGTTGGGACCGGAATATTCGGTCCCAGGTGACTTCCCTCTGCCAGTTATCGGGAGGATTTTCTTGATTGTACCGACTTCGTCGAATAAAATCTATGTCCGATAATCGGTTTCCCAAAGAGAATAGATTGGTTAGAGAGGCCGAATTTTCCCGGGTCTACGATAATGGTTTTCGGTTCGACGGGGGAAGTTTCGTATTTTATCTTCTGGACAAGGATGACTCTAACCCGAGAATTGGCATAGTAACCCCGAAATACGTTGGCACTGCCGTGAAGAGAAACAGGGTAAAGAGGCTAATTCGAGAAAGTTTTAGAAAAAACAAAGACACGTTTAACGGTCTTGATCTTATCGTCAGGCCAAAAGAAAATGCGGCCGGTTTAACTAACGATGAACTTGTTGAGAGGTTCTTGACCGATTTCCGATCCAGCAGGGAGCGTTTTTGTCCCTCCGACAAATGACGGGGATCTCCGGACTAATTTTGGTTAAAAGGTGGTAGAAAATGGTGACTAAAGAAGACAAAGAAACTTTCTTTTTGACTCAGGAAGGCCACGATGCCAAGGTGGAAAAGTTAAAAAGTATTAGACACGAATTATACGAGGAGCTTCCGGAAAAGCTCAAAGAGGCAAAAGCCCACGAGGGTGATCTAAGGGAAAACAAGGAATTCATGTTCCTCCGAGAAAAGCAGGATAGACTCCAGGCTGAAGTGAAAAGGCTGGAGAACCTTCTCGATAAGGCGGAGATTATCGACCAGTCGGACATAAGATCGGACATGGTCTCGATAGGAACTAAAGTTATCCTCCAACCGAAAGAAGGAAACGGTCCCGAGACGTATACACTGGTGAGTCCGGCGGAGGTAGACCTGGAAAAGAACAAGATTTCTGTCGATAGCCCCATAGGAGAGGCGTTAATGGGACACCAGCAGGGAGAGGAAATCGTGGCGGAAACCCCGAGCGGGAAGAGACGATACAAGATACTGGGGATCGGGGAGTGAGATTTTGTCTAACGAAGCGGAATCAGAATCCACGAGGGACACCAACGTCCTTCGGGAAGAAAGAATAGAAAAACTTTCGGAACTCCGAGAGAAAGGTCTTGACCCTTACCCCCATTCATACGAAAGAACCCACTAACTATCGGAGGTCATCGAGCGGTACGAAGGGGAAATAGAGTCCGGTGAGGAGACCGAAGAGGTTGTCAAGGTAGCCGGGCGAATAGTCGGGTTCAGGGATATGGGCAAGGCCTGTTTTCTGGACCTAAAAGACGGGTCGGGAGAATTACAGGCTTATACGAATGTAGACCTGCTGGGAGAAGAGGACTACGAGATATTAAAGGAACTCGACATAGGCGATTTCGTTGGTCTCGAAGGGGTAGTTTTCGTCACTCACAGGGGCGAATTATCGATAAAGACCCAAAATTATACGTTGCTAAGCAAATCCCTTCACCCGCTTCCGGAGAAGTGGCATGGCCTTCAGGACGTCGAAAAGCGTTACAGGCAAAGGTATCTCGATCTGCTCTCCAACGAGTCAACCAAAGAGATCTTCGTCGCCCGGAGCAAACTGATCAGTTTCTTTAGAAGGAAGCTAGACGGTAAAGGTTTTCTCGAAGTAGAAACACCGTTGATGCAGCCGGCGGCGGGCGGAGCAACGGCCGAACCGTTCGTTACGTATCACAACGCCCTCGATCAGGAACTTTATCTCAGGATAGCACCCGAACTTTACCTGAAGAGGCTCGTCATAGGCGGAATGGAAAAGGTCTACGAGTTGGGGAAAAATTTCAGAAACGAGGGAGTGTCGACCAAGCACAATCCGGAGTTCACGACTATTGAGATTTATCAGGCCTATGCCGATTACCGGGACGCCATGAAGCTTACCGAGGAATTGATATCCGAAAGTACGGAAGAGGCGATCGGTACGTCCAAGCCCGAAATCAACGGCCGTGTCCTTGACCTTTCGGCTCCCTGGAATAGAATATCGATGGTTTCCGCCGTAGAGGAAGCGACGGGCTTGAGTGATCTGAAGGAGAAGTCTGAAGCGGAACTAGTTGAATTTGCCGGAGAAGAAGACGTCGAATTACCCGAAGAGGAAACGGAACCCCAGTGGGGAGAACTGGTAGAACTGTTATTCGAGGAATTCGTCGAGGAAGAAATATTTCAGCCGACGTTCGTTACCGACTTTCCTACCGACGTTTCCCCGCTTGCCAAGACTAAACGGGACGGAGATAGGGATTTGACGGAACGGTTCGAGGTGTTTGTTGGAGGGATCGAAGTCGGCAACGCGTTCACGGAATTAAACGATCCCCTCGAGCAGAGGGAACGGTTTCGCCGGAAAGCGGAAGGAGATGGCGGGAAAAAGGACGAAGAGTTCCTCAAAGCTCTGGAATACGGCATGCCACCCACGGCCGGTATAGGTATCGGTTTGGACAGACTTTTGATGGCTATTACGGGGGCAGAGTCCATTAGAGAGGTAATCCTATTTCCAGCCCTGAGACGGAAGGAGTAAACCGGATGGAAACGAAAATATCGAGTTACTGGCGTGGTTTAGTAGAGAGGCTGGATGATTTTGCTCTCTGGTTGGTCAATCAGGACGAAATGGGGCTCGAGGTAATCAGCGAGAGCTGGTTTACCAAAAAATTTTCTCGTTATCTGGTTGCGGCTACTTATTTCGGGGACGGTTACCTCTGGGGGCTGGCGGGACTTGCCCTGATCTTGTTCGGAGGACAGAAAGGACACAATTACGTGTTGATCGGACTGGCGATCAGTATTATCAATATCGCCGTCTTCCGACTGGTAAAAACGGTCATGGAGAGACCTCGACCGGTGACTCTTAGGTCGCGACCGCTGAAATATAGAATGATCGACGATTTTGCTTTTCCCTCGGGCCACGCCACGGTCGCTTTTGGGGTGGCTTATATTATTGCTTCCGCCTATCCAGATTTGTGGTGGGCCTGGGCCGGCGCTTACCTGGCCTCCATTGTTATAAGTCTGTCGCGAATATTCGTGCGGGAACACTACCCGTCGGACGTAATCGGAGGGGCCATAATCGGGACCCTGGTTACTTCTATTCTCTTACCCGTTTTTTCCAGCCTCGTGTTTTAACTTACCTTGATTTTATTGTCTATACCCTCTACTGCTTTCCCGGCTACCGGGATTTCGCATATTTTTTACCCTTTTAAGGTCAAATCAGTTGTCAGATAAGGGGCAGCGGGGCAAAAACGGGCTAAATATTTAAGCCCGACTGTGGTGAAAGAATTAAGACACAATTAGGAGAGGAACTTACCGCCAGCTCTTTGGGTACAGTGCCACCAGGACAGGGGTTATCTCAAGCCTGCCCAGCCACATATTTAGGATCAGGATGAGCTTGGAGACGGGGTGGAGGCCGGAAGAAGTTATCCCCACGGACATACCTACGGTACCTTCCGCGGACGCTACTTCGAAGAGAGAGTTTACCAAACTGGTACCTTCGAGCCAGATAATTCCCATCGTGGATACGACCATTATCACCAAATAGGAAAGGAAGAAAGCAAGGATGGATTCGGCTTCTATTTTATTTACGGTCAGACTGCCGAACTGCAGGGGTAATTTTGCTTCCTTTGGCAGGAGAGTCCGGAAAAATGCCACCCGGATAACTGCGAGGAGGATCAGTAGTCTAAATATCTTAATACCACCGGCGGTCGAACCGGTACTTCCCCCTATAACCATGAAGAGCGTAGTTACGAATTTGTTTCCGTCGGAAAGTTTGGCGGTTGAGACCGTATTGTAGCCCGTAGTCGTTATTGCCGTAGTCGTCTGAAATATACCCTCGACCAGGTTGTCCGGACTGAGGCCGAAGCTAATGGTAAAGATCAGTGAACCGATTATTACCAGCAAAATGAGGATCTGAACCTGGTGGTCCTGAAAAAACTCTTTTATTTCTCCCTTTGCTGCAAGGTAATATAGAGGAAAAGATATTGCTCCCAGGATCATGAATACGGAGACCGTTAGTGATATCGGTGGACTGTTATAGAACCCTATACTTTCCGAGTAAAGTGAGAACCCGCCCGTGGGAATGGTGGTCAATATGTGGATAAAAGCGTCGTATAACCCCATCCCCGCCAGGTAAAAAGACCCGAACCCAAGGACAGTTAGGGACAGATAGACTTTTATAACTGCTTTAGCGGTGGAAATAACGCTTCCCAAAATGTTTTCTTCTCCAAACTCGGACGAGTAAAGCTTAAATGCCGTCTTACCCGGTCTCAATAGAATTGCCAGGGTCAGTACGATAATACCCATACCACCGAGCCACTGAGAATAAGCACGGAAGAAGTGAAGGGAAGCCGGCAGGGTAGTTTCGTTTACCATGGTCAATCCCGTCGTGGTAAAGCCGGACATTGCCTCGAATAGTCCGTCGAGGTAGGGTTTTACCGGGAGAAAGGGAATAGCACCTATGAGGCTGAATAGGAGGTATACCAGTGCGGTAACTATCAGGGCGTCGGTTAGCTTCATTTCTCTGCTTTCGATGATTCCCAATCTGGGGATGCCAAATCCCGTGACTATTGATCCCAAAGCGAGGGCTCCGAAAAACTTGGAATAGAGGTATTCCTGAAAGATTAATGAGACGAAAAACGGAACCAGTAACAGGATCCCCAGTAGTCCGAGTGCGCCAAATAGTTCGTAGACGACCGCGTGCCAGTCGGCAGGGCGGATATGTTCACTGATTTTCATTGACTACGTCGGGTCGCTGGGTAGTTTGGAGCTCCCCGAACAAATCCTTTATTTTATTCTCCTTCTCTTTGTTTTCAGTAATTATGATCAGTATATCGTTTTCGTTTAGTTTCGTGTTCCCCCGGGGAATAATTGCCACACCTTCTCGAAACACCGAGGTGATTAACGTCCCTTCCGGTAGATCGATGTCTTTTATCCGTTGATCCGCCAGGTTTCCTGGAGATATCTCAACCAACCTGGCCCCTCCCTGAACGAGTAAAGAGAAGTCCAAAATGTCGTATCCGTGTAAGAGGCTGGTTATTTCTGTCGCTGCGGATATTTTTGGGGAGATGACGTGATCGACTCCTAGCTCTCGTGCCGTCGTTCTAAGACTCGTTTTACTGAGTTTGGAGACGACCCTTGGCACGTTAAACTTCTTACCCAAAACTGCAATGACCATGTTAAGCGCGTCCGAATTCGTGGTTGCAATAAGTGCGTCGGCCTGTCTTGCTCCCGCGCTTTCCAACAGTTCCGGCTCGGTACCGTCTCCGTGAAGGACCAATGCGTCGTACTCTCCCGAAAGTAACTCGCATTTTTCCTCGTCCTGATCTATTAGGACAAGTTCAAACCCCTCCTGGGAGGTCAGGTCCTCGGCGAGCTGTGTGCCAATATCACCAAGTCCGGCAATTATTACTCTCATAATGCTCCCTCCTGATTGTTGTGGAAATAGTTAGGCGGGGATAGATGATTTAGTCAGCTGCGATACTGTAAGCCTTGTTCACGTGAATTTTCTCGGTATCTAAGACTGGAAATCCCGTTTCCTCTTCTGAAAGGATCAATGGCAGTTCAGTGCATCCTAAGATAATTGCTTCTACTCCTTTCTTCCGCCTCATCTCCCTGGTTATTTCCACCAGCCTTTTTCTGGTACTATCGACTATCTCACCATTCACCAGTTCGTTCATTATCCGTTCGTGGATGTATTCTTGTTCGTTTTCCTCCGGTGTTACAACTTTTATCCCCTTATTACTGAAGACCTCCGAATAGAAATCGCCTGACATCGTCACTTCGGTTCCCAGAAGCCCCACTTTGCTAAAACCGTTTTCGGATGCGGCCTCGGCCGTCGATTCTACAATACTTAAAAGCGGAATAGAAATCTGGTCGGTTAGACGCTGGTAGTACTTGTGAGGTGTATTGGACGCCATCATGGCAAAATCCGCGCCGGCTTTTTCCAGGGCCACCAGTTTATCCCGGAGCAGGGTTACAGCTTGCTCGTCTTTCCCCTCGGTTACCGGCCTGCAGAAGTCCTCGAAATTTAGACTGTAAATAATCAGTTCGGGATACTTCCCGGTTGGCTCCCTTTCCTTCGCCAGGTCGATAAAAAGTCGATAGTACTCGAGAGACGATTCCGGGCTAATGCCCCCAAGAATTCCTATCTTTTTCACTGGAGCCTCCTTGATACAGGTTAAACTGCCGCTTCTCTTGGCGTATTGCGATAAGGACAATCCGCTTTTTTACAACCTTCACAAGAAAATAGATTCTGGGCCTGGTTTACCTCTTTGCCGAGACCTATAACCAGCGAACTTGATTTTTTCGGAACCATGGTAAACGACGACGTTAGACTAACTCCGATATCGGACGGGTTTAAGTACTCGAAAATAAGTTTTTGATTTTTGATCTTCCAGTGGCTGGAACCGGAACCGGGCGAGAACGCTCTGGTGTTATTCAACTGGTTGTTCCGGGAATAAGTGAGAACTTTTTCTCCGAGTTTATCGGCGGCTATATTCACGGCTGCGGAACCGACTGAGTCCAAAATATTGCTTAAAGCGTAGTCCCCTTCTTTCATTAACTCGTCTACCTCTTCCTCAAGATCTGGTCCTATGGTCGATATTCCGAAGGCGAGAAATTCCGCTTTCTGGAGCGGCTTCGGTAAATGGAATTCCTCAACTAATGCCTGGCTGTTTTCACCGATTGCGTAGGCCCCCTTAAGTTTCACTAGCTGTCTCCCCAGTTCGAGTCCCTCGTCAACGTATTTCCTTATCCCGCTTTCATCCCCAAAATTTAGATAGCGGGCGCCCCTGCCCTCGGTTAAGGATGAATTGGAGTCAAAAACTAGTTCTTCTGGTTTTACCATGTATTTCATAGTCTATTCACCAATGATTTTGTGACATAAAGATAGGAGTTTCTGCCTCCATATGCAACGTTCTTACCCCGTACTGTAATAATGAAGCTGGTTGAAAGAAGTTCAGTTGAGCCCTCCCAAGGTAAGAACTGCCTGGGTTGAAGGAAACGCAGTTAGCTTGATTCCTGGAGGTTTTCCTATAGGTCCCTTTTGGTTGGGATTCTAGGTGTGGCCTTGAAAGGTGCAGGGGAGATGGTTATTCTAATGACGTCCAGTGTTACGTATAAGTTAATCGTGCTACGAACGGAGGGAGGTCCAAGTGGCAACCACGAAAAGGTTCGGCGTATCAATTGGAGGAGAACTGCTGGAGAAATTTGACGAGATGATCCGGGAAAGGGGTTACGAGAACCGGTCCGAAGCTATCAGGGACATGATAAGGGATAGACTTGTCGAACGAGAATGGAAGGAAGACGACGAGGTGATGGGAGTTATATCTCTTCTCTACGACCATCGCAAGCGGAATCTTTCGGATAAGCTGACTCACCAGCAACACAATTTTCACGATCTAATAATATCCACGAACCACCTGCACGTTGACGAGGATAATTGCCTGGAACTCATTGCAGTTAAAGGAAAGGGTAAAGAAGTAAAAAAAGTCGCGGACAAGCTGATCAGTACGAAGGGAGTGATCCACGGGAAGCTACTTGCTACCTCTACCGGGACGGACATAACCTAGCAAGAGGATGAGTTATGAGAGAAAGAATTGATTGGAAGATTTTCCTTGGATTGGGATTGATTTTGTTGGTTGCCGTGGAGACAGGTTATCCTTCTGGCACCGGGAATTCGATAGTAGTGGAGGATGGTCTGGGAAGAAAAGTTTCAGTACCGGGAGAAGTGGAGAGAGTCGTTGGGCTCGAAGCCGGAGCTTTACGTTTAATAACCTACATGGAAGCAACTGATAGGGTGGTCGGGGTAGAGAACTTCGAGAAGCGGGACAAAAAGAGACCCTATAGGTTGGCCCACCCTGAACTGGCTGAATTGCAAAGTATTGGGCCAATTCACGGAGGGGATTCGGAATTGATAGTAGCTGCCCGGCCCGACGTAATATTCTGGACTTATACCACGAAGAAGAAAGCGAATGACTTGCAGGCAAAAACGGGAATTCCTGTTATCGGGTTAGATTATGGAGGTATAAAAGCTAAAACTAGAGATAATTTCTTCTCCAGTTTGCGACTACTGGGCGAAATTCTCGATAAGGAAAAGAGGGCCGAGGAAGTTATCGATTTTGTGGAAGAAGAAATAAATGCTTTACGAGAAAAAAGTGAGGAGGCAGGAAGGTCCGGTATTTCTGCTTTTGTAGGGGGGATCGGTTACAAGGGGGTCCACGGAATAGTATCTACCGAACCTTCCTATCCTCCCTTCACTTTTTTGGGGATAAAAAACGTAGCGGGAAATCTCGGGCTGGATCACGTCATGATAAGCGAAGAAAAGCTGATCCAGTGGAACCCCGATTACCTATTCGTGGACGAGGCTGGACTTTCCGTGGTAAAGAAGAACCTCAAAGAGCCACAATTTGAAGGACTTTCCGCGGTCAGGTCCGGCAGGGTATTTGGGTTGTTACCCTATAACTACTATACGACAAATTTTGGAACTGTTCTGGCTGACGCCTATTACGTCGGTAAACTAATCTACCCAGACGAATTTCGTGGAACGGATCCGGAAAAAGAGGCCGACAGGATCTACGAATTTTTAGTCGGAGAGTCTGTTTATTCCGAGATGGAAGGGTTATTTGGAGGGTTCGAGCGAATAGAGCTCAATAATTAGTCAATTTTTCACTCGGAATTACCTGGGTTATGGTTTGAATTCAAAAAGTTGGTTCGCTTCCGAAGTCTTTTCCTACACGACCAGTAAAAGCTGTTAGGTGACCCGTTCGATGAGCTCTACTGAAGTAGAAAAGATAAAGTCAAATTACAACCGCCGCTTCGTCAGAAAACTAAGTTTTCTCGTAGTAGTTGCCGGGTTGCTGGTTCTCCTTGCCGTCTTTTCTCTCGGTATCGGGGCGGTGAATTTCTCGTTCATTGAGACCGCGAAGGCCCTGGTGGGAGGAAGTAGCCTGATGGCCCGAACGATAATCTGGAATATAAGAGCCCCCAGGGTCCTAACGGCGATCCTCGTAGGGTCCGGGTTGGCCGTGGCCGGGGCGGCCCTTCAGTCTTTGTTGAGGAACCCCCTGGCCTCGCCCTATACTCTGGGGATATCCCACGCCTCAGCTTTTGGTGCTGCTTTCTCCGTAGTAGTGCTCGGTGCAGGCTCGACTGGTGGAGCGGAAACCGGGGTAATTTTGAACAATCCCTACGTCACGGCTCTTTCCGCGTTCAGCTGGTCCCTGCTCGCCGTTGTGGTAATAGTTTTGCTGGGTAAGTACAAAAACGCTTCGCCCGTGACCCTTATATTAACGGGCATTGCCCTGGGGTCTCTGTTTACTGCCGGGTACACTGTGATGCAGTATTTTGCCGATCAAACGCAGCTTTCCTCGATCGTATTTTGGACGTTTGGAGATGTGGGGAGGACAAACTGGGTTCAGATTGCCGTGATTGCCGGAGCCGTGATTCCTATTAGCTCGTATTTTATCTACCGGGGCTGGAGTTTCAGGGCAATGAGTTCCGGGGACGAGACAGCAAAAAGCCTGGGAGTGAATCCTTCTAGATTAAGGCTCATCGGGACTTTACTTGCGGGGTTTGTTACGGCTCTGATGGTTTCTTTCGTCGGGATAATAGGTTTTGTTGGTTTGGTAGTCCCTCATATAGTACGGCGATGTATCGGTGGCGAGGAAAGATACCTCGTTCCGGCTTCCTGGCTCGTCGGAGGTTTATTACTGCTCGGCTCGGATACGGCAGCCAGGACGATAGCCGCTCCTATGGTCCTCCCGGTGGGTATTTTGACGTCGTTTCTCGGGGTACCTCTGTTTATCTATCTCGTGATAAAGGGGAAAGGATATTGGTAATGCTGAAAGTAGATCTGCTGGAATCAAGTTACGACGGAGATAGGGTGCTAAAGGGGCTGAGCTTTGATCTTGATTACGGAGAGTTATTGGGCGTTGTCGGCCCTAACGGGTCGGGAAAGACGACTTTGGTCAAGTGTCTGAACGGGTTGATTGACTCGAGGTACGAAACTTTGCAATTTGAGGGGAGTGATCTGGCGGAATTTTCCCGGAAGGAGATAGCCAGGTCAATTGGTTACGTACCTCAGACCGAGAACCAGGCTTTTCCCTATACGGTATTTGACGCGGTATTAACCGGTAGATCTGCTCTAAGGCGCTGGAAACCGACCGAAAAAGATCTCACGGCGGTGTCGGAGACTTTATCCGAACTGGGGCTGGGAGATCTCGCCCTGAGGGACGTCAGAGAAATTAGCGGTGGTCAGCTACGCAAAGTCCTTATAGCTAGAGCTTTTACCCGGGACCCCGGTTTGCTTTTACTTGATGAACCTCTTGCGAGCCTGGATTTGCGACATCAGCTTGAAGTGCTTAATACAGTTGGGGATTGGCTTACCGGGGAAAGAGCAGCGTTGGTCACTTTTCACGATCTTAATATGGCTGCAAAGTACTGTGACAGGTTACTCGTGTTGAAAGAGGGAGAAATATTTGCTCGGGGTGGACCGGAAGTGTTGAGTCCAGAGACCCTTGAGCCGGTTTACGGTGTCGAGGTTGAGATAAATCAGAAATCCTCAACTCGCTGGATAGAACCAAAGAGGCCTTTAACGGAAAACAAAAGGTGATTGAGTTGGAGTTGACCGAAGTAGGAATTGTCAGGAATGGCTTTGAGGAACCGCAGAGCCCGGACGTTATGAGGGATAGCGAAAGCGTAATCGAAGTTCACCGGAAATACGAAGACGGACTTTACGGAATTGAATCAAACCACTATCTTCAGATTCTGTTCTATTTTCATCTTTCAGACGGCTACGAGCTAGTTGGGCCCAGGCGTCACGGCGAAGCGCGGGGAGTATTCGCGTCCCGCAGCCCCCATAGGCCCAGTTCCCTTGGAGCGACCGTCGTCGAATTGTTGGAAAGACATGGGAACGAGTTGAAGGTTCGCGGGCTGGATGCGGTCAACGGGACCCCTGTTGTCGACATCAAGCCTTACGCCGATCCGTTTGACAGTTCTTCTCCTGCCGACGACGAACGGAAAAGTAATCCCCGGGAGACGATTCAGAAGTTGATAAAGAGAAAGGATACGGAGAATCTGTTGCTGGAGGCAGGTCAGTTGCACGGTCACTTCTGTCCCTTTCTGTCACTAGGGGTTGTTGCCGCTCAGTACGCGGTTTCAGAACTTGGGAACGTGGCGCCCGATATGGAGGATACTGTTGCGATTGTGGAGACAAATAGCTGTTTTAGTGACGGAATTCAATACGTTACGGGCTGTACGTTCGGCAACAACGCCCTGATCTACAGGGACTACGGCAAGACGGCGTTCACGCTGGCCTATAGAAACGGGCCCGGCATTAGGCTTTATTTTAGCGAGGAGGGATTCCTGGAAGAGACCTATCCTGAAGCGATGGACCTGTTCAAAAAAGTAGTCGTTAATCGCGAAGGTACAGAGGAAGAGAAGGACAGGTTAAAGGAGGTTTGGCGCGATGTCGGGTTCGAGGTGGTTGCCCGTTCCGCCAGGGATTTGTTCGATATTGAACGGATAGACTCGCCCGATTTACCCGACTATGCGCCGATTTACGAGGACGAGTATTGCGATAGCTGTGGAGAAAAGTTCATGGCTCCGAAAGGTATCGAGAAGGATGGTCGGTGTCTATGCCGGGATTGTGCGGGCGAAGGTCATTTGCAGCTTGACGGTAGCGGATTGAAGGAGATTAGTAGTTGAGATGGTGATCTAGGCTTAGCAGACAGTTCGACAAAATCGCAGGCGATTTCCCCGGCGTGGAAATCGCTCTTTCAGCAAGCTGAACGTCGGATCTCGGCCTC
>JBDGQU010000040.1:0-31706 GCA_042218715.1 Bipolaricaulia bacterium
GTCTGACCACCATCTTGAGCTATTCCTTCATAGTTAGTATCATAAAGGATATAAAATAATCAGGGGTGGGTCGAGATGGCAGCAAGTCTTAATCAGGTTATTCTCATCGGAAATTTAACCGAGGATCCCGAACTTCAATATACACAGTCCGGAGTAGCGCGGACGACTTTTACCATAGCGGTCAATAGACAGTACAGGGACGCCAACGACGAACTACAGGAAGAGACGACCTTCGTCCCCATAACAACGTGGAGAAACCAGGCTGAAAACTGTGCCACTTATCTCAGCAAAGGAAGACCCGTCGCGGTAACCGGAAGGCTAAGGATTTCAAATTACGAGGACGACGATGGGAACAATCGAAAATGGACCAGCGTGGTAGCGAGAAACGTCCAATTTCTCGGATCCGGTCAGGGCGAAAGACAAGAGGAAAAAGCCGAACAGCCTCCTCCCGAAAGACCGGAACCCAGTTCCTCCGACGACGACGAAGAAATTCCGTTTTAACTAGCGGTCTCCCGTCTCGGGAGATATTCCAATCAAGGCATCGTCTTCGAGATAACAGTTAACTAGGCTAGTTCTTTCTTAACTTCCGTGGCAAACTCTCCCGGCAATTGTTTAACTATTGTAGACAATACAAGCGGGTTCTTTGCCATTCTTTTGGCCAGGGGGTAGAGATGATCGATATCCCCGTTACCCGCTATCCAGTCGGCTAAATTTGGCCTATTTAAGAGTTTTAGAAGCCTCGAGAGGTTCTCGTCCGATACGACTTTCCGGATCCTGTGAAGCAACATTTCCCGCTTTAGTTCTTCTCCGACCCGGGTCATCCATTCCCGATAGTAATAACCGGACGGATCGCTTAGGCCGGAAAGACCTTTCAGTGCTGCTTCTCCGGCGAGTTCTGCCGTGATGGATATCGGGTACAGCCCTCCTCCCGTCGTCGGCTTTACCTGACCGGCCGCGTCGCCGACCGTTAAGACCCTGGGCTCGGAGGAATTATCTGGCACCCCGATCGGTATTACCCCGGTCCTGTAGGTTTCGGTATAGTCCGCACCTATCCGTTCAAGCAATCGATCAAACGAATCCTTTAACCTTTCCCCGCGAGAAGTAGCTAACCCTACCCGGGCTCTGCTGGAGGAAGTAGGAATAATCCAGCCGAAAAATCCGGGCGCTAACTTCTTACTGAAAAATACTTCTACGTGATCATCGCTGTACAACTCCAGATCCATTTCGGCCTGAATTCCGTAAAGTAATTCCGAAGGGCGTTCGAGGTCAAACAATCTCCTCACGTCGCTTCTCGGGCCGTCAGCTCCGATAACTACTTCTGGTAGTATAGACTTCTCCCGGGAACCGTTTATCGTCCTCGCCTTCACCTTTGTTCCGCTTCTCTCAAATATGCTCGTCTTCGGTCTAATCCTCACGCCCTGATCTTCCGCCCGGGCAAGCAGGTCGGCATTTAACCGATCTCTGTCAATAACGTAGGCCTTTACATCGGGAGCTGATAGCTCGAAGTCGTCACCGGTCGGAGGGTGAACCAGAACTCCGCTTACCTCATTCAAAATGGCGCTTTCAGCCCCTTCCAATCTTTGCCACGTATCTACGCTAACCAGGCCTCCGCAGGCGCTCGACCTTGTCGGATCTTTCTTCTTATCTACTAAGAGGGTATCCGCACCACCGGCGGCCGTAACTTTAGCGGCAATAGCCCCGGCCGGTCCTCCGCCCACAACCAGCACGTCAGGTTCAACTTCGACCATATTCACCACTCTACCGTCAAGTTAAGGTTAATTTCAGAATTGTATCCGTTCCTAATTATTTTACACTGGAATCTCCGGTCACCACGATATCCAATAGAGATCCCATATTCTTTCGGCTCGCCGGAGGATTCCGCAAAGCCTATGCTCAGTTTACCTCCAGTCAACTGCAACGCCCATCCGTCAAGGCTTAGATTGTCCACTTCTGCCAGAAAAAAACTTCCCCGGTAACCTAATCTCGTAACCAAACCAAGGGTACCCGGATCCCCTCGAGAATCCAAGACTACTCCCTGACTCCACTTTAGATTCCCTTCGCCGAAAGAAAAATTCCGTTCGCCAAATAGAGTGAGATAACTTCCAGCGACGTTCCCGAACCCGGAGAAGTCTTTTCCAGCCAGGCTAGTCCAGTAATTACCTTCTTTCACCGGGTACCAGATACTATTGCCCCCGGATCCCGGGTCTAACTGAACGTCGTAAGCCAGATTCAAATTTCCCAGGGTATAGGACCCCTCACTGCCGACCCTGTACCCATCACTTCCGATCCACACACGTGAACTTGAACTTACTGCCCAACCGCCTATCCTGTAATCGAAGTAACTGGCTTCGAGTCCGCCGGTAAAATGGACCGAACCCGACCGGTTAACCATTCCCGATACAGAGGGACTGAATTTCCAATTGCCGAGAGAGAGGGAACGATCGTCCCCCAGGCTCAACCCTAACCCGGAACCTTCCGGCAAAGTCGCTAGACCGAGCTCAAACCCGGATATATGGACAAGCGCCAGACCGGACGTTTCGGGATAACTCAGTGAAAGTCTAGTTTGAGCCTTCAAAATCGGCGAGGTAAATAGGAAAGAAATTAACAAAACAAGAGATATAATCCCGACCGAAACACGTAAAACGGGACTATTAGAGGGGGGTTTACCCAAATTCATAGAAACCACTATTCCTCGTTCGTTCAAGCGGACGCGAGCCAATCTCCATCCTTCCTGGCGGGGCCTGTAGAAAAACTCGGATAACTACCTCAATCTCCTCACTTATCGGCCTTCACTTGCTTCTACTTTCGAATAGCAAGTTCATTATGCCGTACCGGGCTAACAGAGCGAGACCCAGTCCAACGAAGAACAGCTGGATGATCTTCACGGAAAACGAGTAAGCAACCGCTTCGCTACCGGCTATCCCGAAAATTGCGAAAATGCCGATGAAGCCTCCTTCGGAAACGCCAATACCACCAGGTGTTACCCAGAAGAACGAAGAAAGCACGGAAATCATGGCAAACAGCATCGTAAGTTCTTCTATCGAGAAGATCCGCCCCTGAGTAAAGTAAAAATATATCTGAGGCCTGATGAACATAAACACCGTTGCCACCAGGTCCAGCAGGAACGCCCCGGCGGTGTGTTTGATGTGCTGACCGAAGGCCATGCCAATTTCCTTTTCCAGGTGTCTTACTCCCGATTCCGCTTTCTCGATTAACTCCGTCCACGGAAGTTTTCGCCTCAGGAAAGCAGTAAATCTCGTAAACAGGAACATCTTTTTATAGAAATTAAGTATTAACAGAGAAACCAGGCCCACGAACAGAAGCGAAATAAGTACGAGGTAGACAAGGGTATCTGATGGAAGCTGGCTGTAAATCCCCATTAACGCTCCAATGAGGATCACGGCGACTAACGCGGTCATCATCGTTATCCGCTCGGCTACTATAGTAGCAAATATTCTGCTGTAAGAGGAATCGCTTTCCCGCTCTATTACCAGGGCCCTGACTGGCTCACCGCCAAAGTGCAACGACGGAGTTAAAAAGCTGACGGCGAAGCTTCCTATCCTGGCCCAGAAGCTCAGGCTAAACGGCGCTACTACTCCATACCCCTTCATCACTACGAACCAGGCCAGGGTCCAGAAAAAGAATGTCAGAACGATGGAACCGATCATGAGCGCAAACCCGTCCCAGCCCAGTGTGGAGATCTGACTAACGACCTTCGCCGGCCCGATAAAGGCCAGTATGGCCGCCAGAACCCCAAGACCGAGCACAACCGAAAGGACAGTCGTCGTCTTCCGACCTAGTCGCACTTTAACCCTCCATTTTCCTAATGAGAACTCAGTTGTACAAGGCTAACGGATACTTTATACTTTAGCAATATTTAGCAACTAGGGGTGAATTATGCCCGATAATTACGACTTTGATCCAAGAGAAGAGCGGAGAGGCTCTGACTGGGATAGGTTGAAGAACATGTTAAATAAGTTCGGAAACAAAACAGGCTGGATCATAATCGGCCTGGTGATAATTATTTACCTGCTTCAGGGAATATACCAGGTAGCGCCAGCCGAGGTTGGTCTGGTAAAACGGTTCGGCAAGCACGTCCGAACGACCCAGTCCGGGCTTCATTATCATTTACCTCCACCATTCGAAACAGTACAGAAAGTTGATATTAGATCAGTAAGAAAAATAGAAATCGGCTACAAAACAATCTCGCCTCCCCCAAACCCGAGGTATAGAGTTAATAAGGGCGAAGCATTGATGCTTACGGGGGACAATAATATAGTTCACCTCGAGCTTGCCATCCAGTATACCGTCATGAACCCAGAGAAATTTGCTTTCAATATCATAAATCCTCACGCCCTTGTAAAGGAAGCGGGCGAGGCGATTATAAGACAGGAAGTTGTAAAGCACACGGTTGAGCAGGTCTTAACCACCCAAAGAGCGGAAATAGGGATAAATGCCCTCGACGCACTTCAGGCACTTCTGAAGCAATATAACACGGGAATCAAGATTGAAACTATTAAGATCCAGGACGCTAAACCACCGGAACCGGTAATTCCCGCGTTTGACGACGTTACCAGCGCCAAGGAAGATAAACAAACCCTGATAAACGAGGCCGAGGCGTACAGAAATGAAGTGATCCCGAAAGCTCGGGGACAGGCGGCAGAAATAATCAATCAGGCTAAAGCTTACAAGGCGGAACAAGTAAACGCCGCAGAGGGTGCTACCAGCAAATTCTTACAGGTCCTGAAAGAATACAACAAAGGTAGCCAGGAAATTACCCGAAGACGATTATACATGGAAACGATGGAGGATATCCTGCCGGGTATGAAAAAGGTTATTCTAACGGAAACTACAAAAGGGTCTTCGGTACTGAAGCTGCTCAACCTGAACGAACTGAAAGGTGATATGAAATGAGAAAACTGGCCTGGTTCGTCGGTATAGTCGTCGCCCTGATCGTTCTGTTTAACCTGTTTACCTTCACGGTCGACGAAACCAAACAGGCAATAGTAATTCAATACGGTGACATAAAAAACGTAGCTACCAAGCCCGGACTTCACTTCAAAGTCCCGTTCATCCAGAGAGTCCAGTTCCTGGAAGACAGAATTCTGTCCTACGACATCCAACCAAGGAAGATAATTACCGCGGACAAACGGAGGTTATTGGTCAACAATTACGCCATCTGGAAGATAGAAAACCCGAAAAAGTTCAAACAGACCATGAACGGGCAGCGTTCCATCGCCCAGACGAGGATAGACGATATAGTATATTCGAACCTGAGAAACGAACTGGCAAGTTACGAGTTCAATGAGATCGCTTCCGCCGAAAGGATCAAAATGCTGAAAGACGTAACCGCAAAAAGCAGTGAGAAGTTGAGCGAATACGGAATTAATCTCCTAGACGCCAAGATAAAGCGAGCGGATTTACCCGAAGCAAACCAGCAAGCAGTATACGAAAGGATGAAGTCAGAGCGACACAGACTGGCCGCTCAACTAAGAGCCGAGGGTAAAGAAAGGGCGCAGGAGATCAGGTCGAAAGCGGATCGTAAAAGCAGCGTAATCGTCGCCGAGGCAAAAAACAAAGCGGAGACGATTAGAGGTGAGGGGGAAGCAAGAGCCCTGGACATATATTCTACCGCTTACAGTAAGAACGAGGAATTCTACGAATTCTGGCGAAAGCTTTCTTCCTACCGCAAATCGTTCGGCAAGGGCAAGGGAAGTTCTACCATTCTAATATCACCCGACTCCCGATACCTGAAACTATTAGCGAGCGGGGAATCCGAACTGGCTAGTGCTCAAACACCCAGCAAGGATGCAACTAGCGGAACGGCCAGTGAAGCCGGGAAAGAGAAGAAGGAAACTTCCAAAGAATAGATGATTAAAGAAGGAATATGAAGGATTATCACAACCCTCCTGGCTAACGAGTCAGGAGGGTTTATCTTTTGTCTTCTCCCGCCAGAGCCTGAGACCTTCTAGTACCAGGTCTTTTTCAAAGTACTGAATTTGGTCGATCTGCCTGAAGAACAATCTCCCTTTACCTCCTGTAGCGATTACGCGGAGTTCCGAATCGAATTCGTCCTCGAACCGTTCTATCAGCCCCTCAACCATCTCGATAAATCCCAGAACGAATCCCGAGTTAATATTATCAACCGAAGTCCTTCCAATCACGCTGGGAGGTAGATCCAGCTCTACTTCGTGCAATAAAGCAGCCCTCTCCACGAGTGCTTCGAGTGCGGTTTCCATCTCCGGAGCAATTGCCCCACCCATGAAGTCGCCGTCTTCGGAATAAAGCTCGAAGCTCGTGGCGGTTCCGAAGTCTATAACTAACCCAGGTCCTCCATAGATCTCCATGCCTCCGATAACATTTGCCACACGATCCGGACCGACGGCCTCCGGCTCATCGACTCTTAACCCCACTATGCCGTTATCCACCGGCTTGAGGAAGGTCGGAGACAGTCCCAGGTACCTATGCAGGCCATTCTTCAGACCTTTGTTCAAAGACGGAACAACCGAAGAAATAACGGTATCGGTTATTTCCTCGGGCTCAACTTCAGAAGCCAAAAGCAAGGACCTAATATTGATCCCCAGTTCATCGGAAGTTACTCCTTGATCCGTGGAAATTCGCCAGGTGTGAACCAGTTCCTCTCCCCTAAAACAACCTATCGTTACATTCGTATTACCGACATCGAGTCCCAGAAACATTCTACCCCTCCCTGAAGGTTCCTACTATCTCGTTATAATTACTCTCGTCCCCCAGCACGTCTACTCCTACCATTGCAAGTGCCTTCGCCGCGTTCAACATCCCGGCGTATCCCCTGTCCGAGTTCGAAGCTTTAGCAAAAGCTTCCGAGTGGGACGGTGTATCTTCTTCGGTTATCCTAATATAGGGATGTACCGCGGGAACTTCTTGACTGACGTCTCCCATGTCCGTCGACCCCATGCCGCCCGCGTAATCCTCTACCTCCTCTCCGAGCGCCTCGAAATTTTCTTCAACGAGTTCGGCAAGTACCGGATTCGGCTTCATCGGCTGATAGGTGTGCCCTTCCCCGTCTATCTCCAGTTCAGCTCCTGTAGCGAGGGCTCCCGCTTCAGCACAGTTCTTTACCTTTTCAACCAATTCTTCAAGGTCAGCAGGGTCGGCGGCTCGCACGTAGAAGTGGGCAGAAGCGTGATCCGGAACTATATTGGGTTTCTTACCTCCGTCCGAAATTATTCCGTGAACCCTGGAACTCTCCCTGGTGTGTTCTCTCAGCGCATTGACGTTGTTGAAAGTTGCTATAACCGCGTCAAGAGCGTTAATTCCTTCTTCGGGCTGGGATGAAGCGTGAGCGGCCTCCCCGTAGAAGTCCAGCTTCAGCTCTCGAACCCCCAGACTTCCTCGACCGACGAGCGTCTTATCCGAAGGATGGACCATCAACGCCACGTCCACTTCGTCAAACACTCCGGCATCGATCAATTCGACCTTGCCCCCGCCTCCTTCCTCGGCCGGAGTTCCAATTACAACCAGCTCCCCATTAAGCCTGTCCATGACTGAACACAATCCGATCCCCGCACCCAATCCAATCGTGGCGATCAAATTATGACCACAGGCATGACCGAGGCCCGGAAGCGCGTCGTATTCGCTCAAAAATGCTATCGTGGGTCCGTTCCCGACCCTGGGACAGCGGGCGAGAAAAGCAGTATCCATTCCCCCCACACCTCGTTTTACCCTGAACCCGTGCTCTTCCAGCTCTTCCGTCAACCACTCCATAGCCCTGTATTCCTCGAATTTCAGCTCGGGATTGTCAAATATCCGCTTCCCGAGGTCGGTCAGTCTCTCTGATACCCCGTCCAGCGTATTTCTAACTTCGTCCTTTAGTGCCTCCAGGTCTTCTGTCATATTACCACCCTGTAATAAAAAACCCCGAAGTATAACCTCCGGGAATACAAGTGCCAATTAGAAAATCAAGAAACGGATAGTTTACAGGTAATAGACGAGCTGTTCCAGCTCTTTCGTAATATCTACCTGGGCCAACTTTATTTCCTCCGGTAGATCCAGCAAAGTTGGAGAAAAGTTAAGTAAACCCGTAACTCCCCCTTCTACCATCTTATCGGCTATTTCCTGGGCAGCAGAAGCGGGAACGGCAATTATGCCCAGCTTCACATCTTCCTTTGCTATTCTGTCGGATAGCTCTGTTACGTCTTCAACTTCAACACCGTTAATTTCTTGCCCTATAATTTCCGGATCACTGTCAAACGCCATAGTCACCTCAAAGACCCGTTTATCGAATCCCGAATACGTTAACAGCGCCGAACCGATATTACCCACGCCAGCCAGGGCCATCTGCCAGCGCTTATCCAAATTGAGAATAGCACGTATCTCCGAGGCAAGCTTCTCGGTTTCGTAACCCACTCCCCGTTTACCGAAGTCGCCGAAATAGGAAAGGTCCTTCCTAACCTGAGCCGAATTTAAATTCAGCCTACCGGAAAACCTTTCGGACGAAATGCTTTCCTCACCCTCTTCGATTAATTTTTCCAGGCACCGTAAATAAAGCGGTAATCGATCGATCGTTTCTTTCGGTATTTTTCTCTCTTTCATCGTCTGGAAACCCCTTTATGTTAACTCTGATCCACCGTCTGTTAACCTACTTCTCACCTAAGCTGTCCGGTTCTTTTCGTAAGTCCGAATTCTAATACAAAATACAGGAGAAAATAACTCTGACTGAGAAAAACCGGTCGATTTGTGTCTCAATAACAACTAAGTCGTGCGATTCTCTCTCCTGAGACCAACTTCTAATTAAGTCTAAAATAAAAATCGTCCCTATTTGAGAAATTTAGTTAACTTCACCTGCTAGGTTATATCTAAAGCGTTAAATTAAGTCCCTCTTCCAGGGCTTTCACCCAGCACCCAGTTTAATATCGATAATCAACCGGTGGTAAAGACTTTCACCAAAAACTTGTCTTCTGTAAACTGGTTTCACGTTCGAAGTCCATATTAAACTGGGTGCTGGACCAACTCCCGTTTATCAAATAAGTCCTTCGGTTAACTCTTCCCTGTTAATTTAACAAATCAATACCGCACAATTTGGTAACAATAATTATATGGATATTATCCTACAAGACAAATATGTAATTCTACTGGGGAAATTTCTCTCGAGAACTCAACCCCGACTTGCCCCGGTCGGTCAGTTTTCCGTTGTATTTACGGAAAACTTTATCCTTTGCAAAGAATAACCCGTTCTAATATCCTTAATTGAAATACAAAGGAGGTGCTGATTAATGCACGATAAGCTATTTACCCCCGGACCGACGGAAGTTAGGACCGAATTACTTCAGGAATTATCCACGCCTCAAGTCCATCACAGAACGGAAGAATTTAGCGAGCTTTACGATGCCATCCAGCCGAAGCTACAGAAACTTCTATTCACGGACAATCCGGTTTTCCTGTTCACGTCCTCGTCGACGGGAGCAATGGAGTCGGCGGTAACAAACGCCGTAAAGAAAAAATGTTTAACGGTTTCCAACGGGGCTTTTTCCGAACGCTGGCATAAAATCGCTTTGAAAAATGGAGTTCCGGCAGACAAGGTTGAACGAGACTGGGGAGAGCCCGTACCACCTGAGGCAGTAGACGAAAAACTCTCCACCGGAGACTACGACGCGGTGTCAATGGTTTTCAACGAGACTTCGACCGGGATGATGAATCCGGTAAAGGAAGTTGGTGAAGTGGTTAATAACTACGACGACGTAATGTTCTTAGTTGACGCGGTTTCGGGCATGGCGGGAGCAAAAATTAAGGTCGACGAGTGGGGAATCGACATGTGTCTCGCGGGAGTTCAGAAGGCCTTCGGTTTACCCTCGGGCCTGGCAGTTGCGTCCGTAAGCGATAGGCTGCTGGACAGAGCCGAAGAAGTAGAGGGGCGAAGTTACTACTTTAACTTACCCTTACTGCACAAATATCACAAAAGAAGTCAAACTAGGACCACCCCCGCAATCCCCCAAATAATTGCCCTGAGAAAACAACTCGATTACATAGTCAACGAAGAGGGAATTGAAAACAGGTTTGCGAGACACGAAAAACTCTCCGGCATCGTCCAGGACTGGGCCAGAGAATACTTCGAGGTTTTCCCGGCTCGAGGATACTGGTCGAAAACCCTTACCTGTATAAAGAACACGAGAGGAATCTCGGTCGCGGAACTCAACCGGGAATTGATAAACAAACACAACCTCAGGATAGCCAACGGGTACGGAGACATGGAGGAAGAGACGTTCCGAATTTCCAACATGGCTGACACTTCCGAACCCGACATTCGGGGACTTCTGGCTACGATAAACGATATTCTCGGCTTTTAAACCAATATATTTGTGAAAGGAGGTAACATGGTTAAACTACTGATTTCGGATCCGATAGCGGAAGAGGGAGTTAAAAAACTGGAACAAGCGGGGTTCGAACTGGATCACAGGTACGATTTATCCGCCGAGGAGTTAGAAAGAGAGATAAGTCAGTACGAGGGAATCGTGGTCCGCTCCGCGACCAAACTGAGAGCGCCGATACTGGATGCCGCGGAGAACCTGAAGATAATCGTCAGGGCGGGCGTTGGACTGGATAACATCGACCTGGATCACGCGGACGAACTGGGTATTGAGGTTGAAAACACTCCGGCGGCAAGTTCAAATTCCGTCGCGGAGCTGGCTCTGGCTCACATGTTTTCTCTGGCCAGGAAGATACCGCGGGGCACGGAATCCCTGAAAAAGCAACAGTGGATAAAAAGCGACCTAACAGGCACCGAACTTTCCGGGAAGACGCTGGGAATTATCGGGGCGGGGAGGATCGGTAGTCTGGTAGCTAAGAAAGGGTCGGCGCTGGGAATGAAGGCAATAACTTACGACAAATTCATAGACGAACCGCCGGTCGAAGAAGTTGAGATGGTCGGAAAGGAGGATCTTTTAGTCAGCTCGGACTACGTGACGTTACACATCCCGTTCCTCGAATCCGAAGGGGCAACGATCGCGGAACCGGAATTGAAAAAGATGAAAGATTCCGCCTACCTCGTCAATTGCGCCCGAGGAGGAGTTGTAGAAGAGGAAGCTTTAAAGAAGGCGCTGGAGAACGATTGGATAGCTGGAGCCGCACTGGACGTATTCAGGCAAGAGCCTCCAGAGGACGAGGAGTTACTCTCGTTCGAGAACATTTCGTTGACACCTCACATAGGCGCTTCAACGGCGGAGGCTCAGACCAGAGTCGGAACCCAGGCTGCGGACAAATTAATTGATTTCTTCGAGAAGGAGGAGTGACAGATGGCTGAAGTCTATCCTTTTCAGGGGTATCGTTACAATAAGAAAAAAGTGGGCGACGTGAATCGCGTAGTTAGCCCACCGTACGACAAAATAGACGAAGAAGAACGAGAGGACCTTGCCAATGACAGTCTTTACAACATAGTCAGAATTATCCTCAGTAAGGCAAAAAACGAGGGAGAGGACAAATACGAACTGGCGGCAAATAACCTCCAGGATTGGATTGACGAAGGGGTACTGCAAAAAGACGAGGAACCGGGATTTTACGCCTATTACCAGGAATACGAGGCAGAGGGAGAGAAGAAGGTCCGAAAAGGCTTTATCGGGCTGGGCAAAATAGAGGAAGGCGAAGGGGTCAAAGCTCACGAAGAAACGATGTCAGGCCCCAAAGCCGACAGACTCCGGTTACTTAGGGCCACGGAGGCGAACTTCGGTCAGATATTCATGCTTTATTCCGACCCCGACAACAATATAACGGAAGTAATGGACGAAGCCAGGGGAGAAAAACCGGAAGTAGAAGTAAAAGACAAGGACCGAAACACCCACAAAATATGGAAACTAACCGACGAGGAAACAATTGAGAAAATCAAGGAGGAAATGGGTGACAAAAGCCTTTACATCGCGGACGGGCACCACAGATACGAAACGGCACTCAACTACCGAAACGAGTGTAGAGAAAAGGGCTGGAATTCGCCCGAAAGCGGGGGATTTGACACCCGCATGATGACTTTCGTAAACGTGGATGACCCCGGTTTGAGTATCCTGGCCACCCACAGACTACTTCACGACATTAACAACTTCCGGCCTCACGGAGTACTGGACAAAGCAAGGGAACACTTTTCCATCGCCAGATACGACGAGCGGGAAAAACTCCTGGAGAAATTAGACGCGGATAAAGGGGTCAAACACACGTTTGGCTACCGAGCCAAGGACGACAAAGCTTACTGGAGCCTCACGCTACGCGACGAGTCGATTATGACCGAACTGCTCCCGGATAAGTCGGAAGCCTGGAGAAAGCTGGACGTGGCGATTCTTCACAAACTAGTCCTGGAACAATACCTGGGAATAGACGAAGAGGCACTGGAAGAGAAGCGGAATCTGGAATACGTCAGGGGCCGGGACAAAGCCCTGGACATGCTCAAAGAGGGTGGTTATCAGGGAGCTTTCATTATGAACCCAACGCGGATAGACCAGGTTAAAGAAGTGGCCGACCGGGGAGAGAAAATGCCCCAGAAGTCGACTGATTTCTATCCCAAATTGCTTACTGGACCAGTCATTCACAAATTAGAGATAGATAAAGGTTAGGTTATGGAGTGGACAACGGACGAACTAAGAGAAGCTTACCTGAGCTACTTCGAGGAGAAAGGTCACCTGAGAAAGGACGGGTCCGGGTTGATACCCGACGATCCCTCCATGCTCTTTACCTCGGCGGGAATGGTGCAATTCAAGGACATCTTCTGGGGAAAAAGGGAACCGGATGATACTCGGGTAACTACCTGTCAGAAGTGCTTCCGGGCAAACGACATAGAGCGGGTCGGGGAAACGTGGTACCACCATACTTTCTTTGAGATGCTTGGAAACTTTTCCTTCGGGGATTATTTCAAGCGAGGGGCAATAGAACTCGCCTGGGAATTTGTAACCGAAGTCCTTTCTTTCGAGGAGGAAAACCTCTGGGTATCCGTTTACGAAACGGATGACGAAGCCTACGAGATCTGGCGCGACGAGATCGGTGTCCCGAAAGCGAAGATAGCAAGGCTTGGTAAAGACGAGAACTGGTGGGGCCCGGTAGGAGATTCGGGGCCCTGCGGCCCGGACTCGGAGATATTCTACGACGCGGGAGAAGAGTATGGCTGCGGACCCGACTGCGAAGGAGTTGCCTGTGATTGTAACAGGTTCAATGAACTCTGGAACCTGGTGTTTACCGGATACCAGATGGACAAACAGGGGAAAGTAAAAGAACTGGAGAGGCAGAACATCGACACCGGAATGGGGCTCGAACGAGTAGCGGCCGTTCTCCAGGGAGTGGACTCCGATTTCGAAATTGACGTATTCAGACCGCTAATAAACGAATTGAAAGAGATAATCGGTCTGAACGACTACTCTTCTCGCCAGATCAGTTACGTCCACAGGATCGGTGATCACCTTCGAGGGGCGGCATTCCTGATTTCGGAGGGAGTTATTCCGGCCAACGAGGGCCGAGGCTACGTGCTCCGTCGTATAATCAGGCGAGCCGTACAGGCTGGAGATAGGCTCGGCATGAAAGAACCGTTTCTAACTTCCGCTCTACCGCCGATACTGGACACTATGGGGGGAACTTACCCCGAACTGGTGGATCGAGAGGACCTGATAGAGAACGTAATAGATCACGAGGAAGGCAATTACAGAAATACCCTGAACGAAGGCGAACAGCTATTTTATCGCCTGGCCTCGGACCTTAAAGAAGAAAACAGGACGGAAGTACCCGGCGAGGACGCTTTTAGACTCTACGACACTCACGGACTGCCTATGTCTTATCTGGAAGCGCTGGCGGAAGGCGAGGGTCTGGAAATTGACAGAGAAGGATTCGAGCGCGAGATGGAAAAACAGAGGTCGCGCTCGAGAAGCGAGAAGGAAGACGGTGAAGAGCTGCACGAAGTAGCAGACGTTCCAGAGACTGAGTTCGTCGGTTACGAAAGGGATAGAGTTGATACCAGGGTAATGGTTCTGATAAAGGACGGCGAGGAAACCGATCAGCTTCGCGAGAACCAAGAAGGAACCGCGGTACTGGATAGAACTCCGTTCTACGCCGAAGCCGGAGGCCAGGTAAGCGACGTCGGAAACTTCGAGGGCGAGGGCGTCAGGGCGACCGTCCGGGAGGTTAAAGAGAGAAGTGGGGTTTACTATCACCAGCTGAAAGTAGATAGCGGAAAACTGGAAGTTAACGACCAGATTTCAGCCGAGATAGACAAGGAAAAAAGGAGAAATACAGAGCGGAACCACACGGGAACTCACCTCCTCCATCAGGCACTACAGAAGGTTCTGGGTCCTCACGTAGTCCAATCCGGATCGAAAGTAGCACCCGATGAACTGCGGTTTGACTTCAACCACTTCGAAATCCCGACCTCCGACGAGCAGCGAGAGATCGAGTCCCTGGTGAACGAGATCATCCTATCGGATAAACCGGTCTCTGAAAACTGGGTGGACAGCGTCGAACAGGCAAAGGAACTAGGAGCGGCCGCTCACTTCGAGGAAGAATACCGGGGCAAGGAAGAACTTCGAACCATAACGGTCGAGAACTTCAGCAAGGAGCTGTGTGGAGGAACCCACGTAAACCGGACCGGTGAGATAGGGGGGTTTGCCATCCAGTCGATAGAGACTATAGCCTCGGGTATCCGCCGAATCAGAGCTTTAACGGGAAAGAATTTCCTGGCGGAGTTCCGAAGCCAGAGGGGGCGGCTCGAAAGACTAGCGGAGCTCGCCGGTTCAGGTAAAACAAACCTGGTAGGACGGTTCGAATCCATATTATCCCAACAGGAGAACCTGAGAGAGGAGCTGGAGAGGAAGACGGAACGATTGCTCTCCTCGGTAAAGGACCAAATCTTGGACGATGTGGAGGTCGTTGGCGGAATCGAACTGGTTTCCGCCCAACCCAAGGTCGACGGGTCCGACCTGAAAAGACTGGCCGATTTCGTCGAAGCAGAGGTCGACGGGGTAGTTATCTTAGGTACAGCCGAAGACGATAGTGCCTCCATAGTCTGCAAGGTTACGAAATCCCGGACGGACGTACTGAACGCCGGAGAAATCATTCGAGAGGCCTCGGCCATTCTCGGTGGTGGCGGCGGCGGTTCGGCCAACTTTGCCCAGGGAGGAGGACCGAAAAAGGATCAGCTCAAAGAGGCCCTGAGGTCCGGAGCCAATATAGCGAGATCCAAACTGAGTTAGTCGGGGCCGACCCATCTACTCCCATTAAGCCAGGATCCGGAATATTTTCCCACCGGCGGCGCGTTCCCGGCCTGTACTGCTACCAGGTCATCCATTAATCAACAAAGTTGAGACCGACGAGACATTATCTCTCCGCCGATATGGGCATGCAGACGTAGAGGAAGTCACCTTCTCCTTTTGCCGGTTCCAGCAAGCCGGCGGTCTCCGAATCGAGCAACCAGAGAACAACTTCTTCCGCGCTCATTCGCCTCAGCGCGTCTATTAAGAATTCGGCCTTGAAGGAAATCTCCACGTCCCCCTTACTGGGCTCCAGCAACTCGACTACCTCTTCCAGTTCACCCTTTTCGGGAGACGAAGAATACATCGTCAACCCATCGGACCCTTCTTCGGCCTTCAGCTTTACAGCCCCCGACTCCTCCGAGGCCGTAATTTCCGCCCGGCCAAGCGTCTCCAGAGTGCTAGCTCGGTCGAGTTTCAGTGGTAATTCGTTGTCATCCGGAATGACCGCTTCGTACTCCGGAAACTGCTCCATAATCAATTTGTCGGAAAATACTACGTCGTCCGAGACGAAAAAGACTTCCGACTTCGACGCGTAGACCGATACCTCTTCGGACTCAGTCCCGGAAAGAATCCTGTCCAGTTCGGTGAGAGCACCCGACTCTATTAGGAGATCCTTCGGCTCATCTATTTGAGAAATGGGGATCGTCTTGACCGACATCCTGTACCCGTTGGTAGCAACCAGCTTCAGCTGATCCTCTTCGAATATCGTCTTCACCCCGGTCAACGATAGCCTGGTCGTCTCCTTGGCCTTTAACGCCGCAAACGTGGTCTGTTTTATCGCGTTCTTTAACTCGTCCACGTTTAGCTTCGCTACGGGCTCTTCCGGCAGTTCGTCCACACTTGGAAAGTCCTCTCTGGACAACTGAAACAGATCGAAATTAATCGGGCCGGAAGAAAGTTCTACCTTCTGGTTTTCCTCCGGATCGGACTTTAGCCTTACTTCCCCGCCCTCCGGAATTCTCTGCATTATCTTGGCTAAAACGTCTCCCTTGAGAACCACGGTCGAGGAACCCTCCAGGTTCGATATCGGAACGGTACACCTTGTAGTCATCTCCAGGTCCGTAGAAGTAAGCTTGAGTTCCTCGTCCCCTATTTCCAGCTTCACCCCCGACAGGATCGGCATATCTCGACCGGTTCCGATACTTCTCTTTACTATATCCATCCCGTAGATTAAATCCTTGGTAGCACACTTAAAGTCAACTTCCGCCGGACTGTCGGTCCCCACGTCAAGCTCCTGATCAGTCACTATTTTACCTCCTATTTAATTTCATAGCCTTTTGATTTTTCACCGGAAAATATTACCTAAGTCATGCTATTCTCTCTCCTGAGACCAACTTTTAATTCAGTCTACAAGAAAAATAGCCCCTATTTGAGAAACTTAGTTACCTTCACCCGTTAGGTGATATCTAAAACAATAAATTAAGTTCCTCTTCCAAGGCCTTCACCCAGCACCCAGTTTAATATCGATTACCAGCTGGTGAAAAATACCTTCACCAGAAACCTTGTCCTCTGTAAACTGGTTTCACATTCGAAGTTCATATTAAACTGGGTGCTGGACCAACTTCCGTTTATAAAATAAGTTTTTCGGTTAACTCCTCCCTGTTAATTTACCAAGTCAAAACCGGGTAATTTTGGTATTATCAATATCATCCGATCTAATCATACAACCTTCACAATGAGGCTTCCAACTCAGAGACTACTTTTTGGAATATTTCGTCCTTCGACAGAGACCCGTCCAGTAATACGGCGTTCCTCATCGACCGAATCTCTTCTAAATAACCATTTCTAACCCGGTTGTAGAATTCCCTGGCTTCCTTTTCGATCCTATCAGGCCTACGCCCAGAACTTCGTTTATCTCTTTCTTCCAGGTCAATATCCAGAAAGAATGTCAGGTCCGGCTTCACTCCGTTTAAAGCGATACTATTTAATTCCTTTACCACGTCAATCGATATTCCCCGGCCGTGCCCCTGATAAGCCACTGAGGAAACGGCAAATCTGTCCGAAATAACCACTCGTCCTTTTTCGAATGCAGGTATTATCTTTTCGCGAACCAGCTGGGCCCGCGACACCTCGTAGAGGAAAAGCTCGCTCAGAGGTTTAACGTCCATTCCGTGATCCTCCAGCAACAGTTCGCGGACGCTCCGTCCAAGATCCGTCCCTCCCGGCTCCTCCACCTGAAGTACCGACTGACCTCTCTCTTCCAGGTATTCGGCCAGCAGAGTCGATTGGGTCGTCGTTCCCGACCCGTCCAGGCCCTCAAAAACTATGAGGTTTCCGGAAAAATTATTGACCAATTAAGCTCGGACCTCCCGCAAGCATAAAAACTACCAGCCCCGCACCGCTCACTATAGCTACATCGGCAATATTAAAAATAGGGGTATTACCTACCTGAAGAAAATCCACCACGGCACCGGATAGAATTCTGTCCGTCAGGTTGCCGAGCGAACCGCCAAGCAAAAGGGCTAATCCAACCTTCGTCACCGTTTCCCGGAGGCCGGAGAAGAAGAGGAGATAACACAGCAATCCTGCCGCAATCACCGTTATAGCTAAAAACAGATAACTCTTCCTCGGAAACAATCCAAACGCCCCTCCCGAGTTTTTGATGTACCGGAGGGAAAAGAATCCTTTCCGAAAGATCGGTCTTCCCTCCCGGTAGCTGGATTGAACAAGACACTTACTCCACCTGTCCAACAGGTATACAGCCAGCGCTATTAAAAAATATTGCGAATTTTCCACTTTACCTCCACACGACTAACCGGCTTATCCGGGCGTTTTCTTTGAGATTCAATCCGGAGGTATTAACGTATAATACGGGGTTACTGTCCATTTTACCTAAGACCATCAGAGGAGGATGAAACGAGCCTCCCGAAGTCAATCTTTCCAGAGGAACCACGAACCCCAGACCCTCGGATACTGTTAGTTCTTCATTAAAACCAATTATATAAATACCACCTTCCAGCTTCCACCAACCGTAATTGTCCTCGGGTGACCTCTTCACCGGTTCAATCTTCTCGACTTTCGACCGGACCTCTTCGCCCCCGCCGAAGTCCAGATCGGCCGGGGAGGTTACTCTCTTTACTTTGTTAACGGTCAAATCTATGCCTTTTTCGGCCAGCTGAGTATCCTCGTGAATAATTCCTTCCACGGAATCCTTTAGTTCCTTTCCGTATAGGAACATATTAATCACCTCAAAAAAGTATGAGAAGAGTAAGATCGTTGTGCAAATCCTTCACCTCTGAAGTTCCCACTGGAATACGGAAGCTTAATTATTTACCATTCAATGATTTGGGGGAGGATAGACAGCTAATGTGTCTTGCAATACCTGGCGAAGTTCTCGACATTGAGGAAGGTACCGCCACCGTGGAGATCGGTGGTGTGAAGCAGGAAGTAAGGCTCGATACGCTGAGTGAAGAGGTTGCCGAGGGGGACTATCTGTTAGTTCACACGGGATTTGCCATCCAGAAACTCTCTCCCGAAGAGGCCGAGGAGACCTTATCCCTGTTCGACGAGCTAATCGAGACGAACAAAGAACTGGAGGAAGAGCGTGAAGTTTAAGTTTAAAGACAGGGATAGGGCCGAGAAACTAGTCCAATTAATATCCCGGAAGGCTCCGGAAAGGCGAATCAAGATAGTTCACGTGTGCGGTACTCACGAAGTGGCAATTACTGAAAACGGTCTAAGGAGCCTGCTTCCAGACAGGATAGATATCAGGGAAGGACCCGGTTGCCCCGTCTGCGTTACGCCGACTTCGGACTTAGACGCGGCCGTGCAGCTAGCGGGGGAGGGGGCAATCTTAACCGCGTTCGGAGACATGATGAACGTCCCGGGAACGGCAAAGTCGCTAGAGGAAATCAAGTCGGAAGGTTCTGACGTTCGGCTGGTTTACAGCGTGAGCGAAGCGGTAAGAATAGCCGAAAAAAACGAGAATAAGCAGGTCGTATTTTTCAGCGTTGGGTTCGAGACGACGACGCCAATGACGGCGGCCGTCCTGAGCGACGATCCGCCCGAAAATTTCAGCATTCTTCCTGGTAACAAGTTGATCCCGCCGGCGATGGAAAGCTTGTTAGAACTACCGAACAACGACATAGACGGGTTTATCGCTCCGGGACACGTCTCGACGATAATCGGAGTAAAACCGTACGAGAGGCTAACGAAGAACCACGATGTCCCGATAGTTGTCGGCGGATTCGAGCCGCTGGACGTGCTCTACGCCCTTGCCCTGATCATACGTCAGATATCGAGAGGAAAACCAAAAGTGGAAAACGGCTACGAAAGAGCTGTTGACTACCAGGGAAATGAGAAATCCAAACAGTTAATTAGAGAGGTTTTCAGCAAAACCGACAGCACCTGGAGAGGTATCGGAACTATTCCTAACTCCGGCCTAATACCTAACGAGGATTACGAAAAATGGAACACACGGGAGAGATTTGACCTCGAGCCCGACCGGGGAATAGAGACGCAGCCTAACTGCCTGTGCCCCCAGGTTATTACTGCCCGAGCCACCCCGGGTGAATGCGAGCTGTTCAGGGAGAAATGTACGCCGAGTAGTCCCATCGGTCCCTGCATGGTCGGAGAAGAGGCGATGTGTAATATCTGGTACCGCTACGGAGGTAGGCCCAAGCTATGAATAGCCCTGAGAAAAAAACTGTTCAGCTTACGCACGGAGCCGGTGGCCGTGCGATGGGGGAATTGCTTAAAAACCACGTAATAAATAACTTCACCGACAAGAGCGCGGGAAATATCGGCCTGGACCAGCTCGACGACGGAGCAACTATCGATCTACCGGCAGAAGGCACGTTAGTGTTGACCACGGACAGTCACGTCGTAAACCCCCTGTTTTTCCCCGGTGGAGATATAGGGCAACTTGCCGTTTGCGGCACCGTCAACGACCTGGCCGTGATGGGGGCCGATCCAGTTGCCCTTACCTGCAGTCTTATAATTGAGGAGGGGTTTTCGATCTCGGAGCTGGATCGAGTAATGTCTTCCATGGATGAGTCGGCCCGGGAATCGGACGTCCCGATCATCACCGGAGACACAAAAGTACTGGAAAAAGGAGATATGGACGGAATGACGATAAACACCGCCGGAATCGGGTTGGCGAAAGAACCGATCTCCGATGCGGGAATGAACCCGGGAGACAAAGTAATAATTACCGGGAATATCGGTGACCACGGCATGGCATTAATGCAGTACCGGGAGGGGCTTAGCTTCAGGACTAAATTAAAATCGGATATAACGTCGCTAACCGGATTGCTGGGAACGGCCAGAGATTCGGGTGATATCACGGCTATGAAGGATCCAACCAGGGGAGGAATTGCCGCCGCTCTCAACGAAATGGCCCAAAAAAGCGGATTGGGAATAACAATAGACGAAGAGTCCGTTCCCGTTAGAGATGCAGTCTCCGGGATCGCCGAATTGATAGGAATAAGTCCCTACGAAGTCGCCAACGAGGGCAAGGCGTTGATAACGGCGACTGCTGAAACGGCCTCCGAAGTGTTAGAATCGCTAAAGAAACACCCACTCGGTGGCAACGCGAGGATAATTGGGGAAGTAAATCGGGATTGGTCCGGAAAAGTTATTATGGAAACGGAAGTAGGTGGGAGAAGGTTCCTGGAAGCGCCGCTCGGCGATCCCATTCCCAGAATTTGTTAGGTCGTGAAAGGAAAAACTCTTCGATTGAGGTTGGATATCAGCCCCGCAAATCTTATACTAAGCTCGGTTACTAGAGCTTTCTAGTCTTAATTACAGCCTGGAGGGATAAATTAGTGTCAAAGCACAGGATTTACGAAATCGCCGACGAGTTAGATCTGGAGTCCAAAGAAATGCTGGGAATCCTCGAAGAACTTGGTATGGGAGACCTGACACCGTTGAATACAGTGGACGACGAGGAATACCAACTTATACTCGATCTTTACGAAGATCAAGAAGGGACGATAGAAGAAGAGTCAATTGAAGAAGAAGAATTAGCGGAAGCGGAAGCAGGAGAAGAGGAAACAGCGGAGGAAAAGGTAGAAACAGTGGAAGAAGAGGAGAAAGCTCCTCCAAGACCCGCCGTAGTCTCGGTACTGGGACACATAGATCACGGCAAGACTACCCTGCTGGACACGATAAGAGAAACTCGCGTGGCTAACTCGGAAGCCGGGGGAATTACCCAGTCCATAGGTGCATATCAGATAGACTGGGAAGGCAATAAATTTACCTTCGTCGATACTCCCGGTCATAAGGCGTTCAGCTCGATGAGGTCTCGAGGCGCCCAGGCAACGGATATTGCCATTCTCGTAGTCGCTGCAGACGATGGAATAATGGCCCAGACAAAGGAAGCCATCGCTCACATCCAGGCCGCGGAGATACCGATGATCGTGGCAATAAACAAGATAGACAAAAACAATGCTAACCCCCAGGAAACTATGAACCAGCTTGCCCGGGAGGGATTCACCCCGGACGATTGGGGGGGCGACACGATAATGGTCCAGTTATCCGCACTTACCGGTGAAAACGTGGATGAATTACTTGACATGTTAAGCCTGGTAGCGGAAATGGAAAATCCCACCGGGGATCCCGAAGGTGAACTAAAGGGGTTTATCGTCGAGAGTCACCTCGATTCTCGAATGGGACCGCTGGCAACGGCAATCATTCAGGAAGGAACACTCAGACCGAGAGACGCGCTATTAGTAGGAAATACTTACGGAAGGGTTAAGTCCCTTTCCGATGAAACCGGTCAAATAGAGGAAGCGGGGCCAAGCAAGCCCGTGGAAATTATGGGACTCAAGGACGTACCACCCGCCGGAGCGAGCATCAAAAGATTCGACGATCTCGGCGAAGCCAAAAAGATAGCCCAGCAAAGGAAGGAAGAGGAACAACAAAGGCAGAGAAAAGCGAAACCTTCAGTCGAAGATCTGTTTGCCCAGGCGCAAAAAGATAACCTCGATCTGGTATTAAAAGCCAGCTCTCGTGGCTCCCTGGATGCGGTTAAAAAAGAGCTGGACGAGATAGAAGTTGAGGATATTGAAATTGAAGTGCTCCACGAGGGAGTCGGAGATATTTCCGAAAGCGACATCATGCTTGCCTCTTCTTCGGAGAACTACTCCGCCGTGCTGGGGTTCGGAGTAAAAATCCGCACCGAAGCGGAAAAGAAATCCGAGCAGCTGGATATTCCGGTTGAAAAGTACAACATCATCTACGATCTCGTTGACAGCGTCAAACGGGCCATAGGAGAAGTTAAGGGGCCTCAGTACGAAGAGGTCAAGATAGGCGAAGTCGAAGTTCGCCAGGTATTCGAAATAACCGGATCGGGACAGGTCGCGGGTTGTTACGTAGAATCAGGCAAGGTAACTAACAAATCGATAATCAAGGTCTGGCGGGACGGAGAACTGGTTCACGAAGGTCAGATCGAGAGCCTGAAGAGATTTAAGGAAGATGTCAAAGAGGTCGGCGAGGATTACGAATGTGGTATTTCGGTCGAAGACTTCGAGGGATTCGAAGAAGGGGACACCCTGGAGGCATTCACCAAGAAGAGAGTTGAGGCCTTCTAACCAATACTTTAACAGGGATCCTAATGAGCATTGGGGTATTAAAAGTAAAATTCGTGATTCCCGGAGCGAACTCGCTCAAGGAAAAACGATCCATACTCCAGCCCTTTATCCACCAGATTCGAAACAATTACAACATCTCGGTCAACGAACTTGACGGGGAAAACGATCCGAGATCGGCAACTCTCGGTTTTGCCCATATAGCGAAGAGCAGTGGATTGAACCATAAAAAGCTTGCTCAACTGGCTGACGAAGCGGAAAAGGTTAAAAACCTTCAAATCGAGCGGCAATCAACAGAGGTACTATAATGGGAAGCAGAGCCAAAAAGCGAAAGGAAGAAAAATTCAAACGAGCCCTGGCAAAGATTATAGAAAAAAACACCAGGGACAAGAAATTTGACTTCGCAACCGTAACCGACGTGGAGTTATCCGACGATTTCAAATACGCTGACGTCTACGTAGACGTTATCGGGGACGAAGAGGAAAAGGAAGAATCGCTCAAAAAATTCAACGACGAAGAGGGGTTTTTCAGGACCAATCTGGCTCACAAATTAAACCCGAGATTCACTCCGGAACTTACCTTCAAACTCGACCGCAGCCTGGAAAGGCTAAATAAAATAGAAGAAATCCTGGAAGAGGACAAAAAAGAGGAAAACGAGGATCCGGATTAAAGACACGGACACATCGTAAAAACCAGCGACCGTCGCAAGTGTTACCCCGGGATCAATTTCCCCCACAATTGAAACTCAATTCATCCAACCTGGTGATCAATCAGGTTGAATTACCAACTAGAAGTCCTTTGACTTTACCAACAATCGTCTAATCTTATATTAAAGACCAAAAAGACCAAATAGAAAGCTGGGCATGACAAAGATCACTCAGCTGACTGGGGGAGGCGGGCATATATCCCTCGTTTCACCTACCATCTCGGTAGCTCCTGGATCCAAACCCGCCTTCCTCCAGCTTTCCGAGGGTAAAGCTATTTCCAGTCTCACTTCGTAGCCTTCCCTTTATCGTAAAGGTTTTCGCTGGTTAAAACCCAGATTCTTGCCTCACTACCTTCTTTAAGATAAAACGGCTGGTAGGCAAACAACCTTTCCTTTTTCCTGCCTTCTATTCTATAAATTATTGCCAGCCCGTTCTCGTTAAAGGCCTGCCAATACCTGGCATCATCTCTACCTTTCAGGCGCCGAGCCAGCCTTAGCGGATCCGAGCGATATTTTATTAACCCGGATTTGAAATCCTCCTTATATTCCCGCAAAGCCTTCCTGCAGTTTCCGCTCATATCAGCTCCAAGGTCAAACCCCCACCAGGTCAACTCCTCCCTCAATATTTCGTACTCGTCTCCATCCCAATGTCTATACTGCTTATAACAAAAACTTCCGGGGGCAGGATGTAACGAACTCTGAAAGCATGTCCTTACTGGTCTCTGTCTAATGTAGGTATTAAAATCGTATCTTTCCGAGCTGTTGTAGCGATCGTAATTGGACCTGTGAAATACCTTCAACCTATCTCCCGTCCACCTCAACAGAAACCGTTTAATCGGGTTCGTAGGAGAACGTGGTCTAAATATAACCATTACCTCTTTTCCACTGGTGCTAAAGATTAAATCACTTACTTCGACTTTTACCACTTCTTTGTGACTGCTCATCGATTCATCCGCGGGAAGATAGAAGGCGGGCTTCCAACCGTATCCGTCGTTAAAATAAATGGATAATAGGTGACTTTTTTTAGGTATCTTGCCGGCGATGCCCGCCAGGTGGCCTCTATCGTTTAAAACGTAAGGCCTGTAAGTGACTTGATCGTATTTTGGATCCGGGATGTTGTCAATCTTGCCTTTCCCCCAAACAAGGGCAATCTCCGGCCCGTTCGGGAGAAGTTTCCGGCGCTCCAGACCCAATAGTTTATCGTAGTTTACGTATTCAAATTCTAATCCATCTGGAAGGGTTAGGTCATCGTAGGGAAATATTTCACTATCCGTGCTAAAGGTCAAGCTAGCCGATAAGAAATTCTCCGGCCAGAACCCCCCTTTCATGCCCCACTCGAGGGGTGGGGAGACACTTCCCTTTATCACATTACCGCTACCTTTAATCTCCCCTCTAAATAAATCCATGTAGGTGAGAACTCCACTGCCGTTGTTTTTGATCAAATTGTTTTTCAATGTGATCTGGGGTGAAGAGTAGAAATGGACACCCCGGGTGTTTCCGGAAATCCTATTTGAGTACAAATTTACAATCCGTCCGCCTTCCGCAAATATCCCGCTACCTTTATTATTTACAAGGGCCGAATTGCTAACGGTAACTACTGAATCGTCCTTTACAAGCAACCCACCCTTTTTGTTCGAACTTGCTTTTATCTTATCCGCAACTAATTCATTTGAGCCTTTAAGGTATATTCCCCAACCGTCGTTGTTCTCTAACGAACAATTTTTCACCGTAACCCGGTTCTTTTTACCGGCAATTAGAATCCCCGAAGCCTTGTAGATATCTTCCTTTTTCTCGCCCTTCGCCCGAGCTCCGCTTAAGGACAACTTTTCGATATTGACTTTAGTTTCCTCGGAACCGATGGAGAGGACGGGCTTACCTTTCTCGGCAGGTTTTATTATCGTCTTCCCCCGACCCGCACCTCTTAACGTTAGCGACTTGTCAATCGATAGATTTGCTTTATATACCCCTTTACCTACAACCACGGTAGCTCCGGACCACGCCGCATCTATAGCAGGTTGGATCGTCTTGTGCTTGCAGTCTTTACAGATAGTAAATTCGTAAGCGTTGACGGAATCACCGCCATAAGGAAGTACGATCAAACACAGTATTAAGCCTATAAGATAGGCTGTTTTGTTATTAATAATACCGAGACCCCCTTTTAGCTAGGATAACATGAAATTGACCGAAAGAGCAAGCGGATTAAACAAAGGCCAAGACAGGGTTAGTTGTCCTTTGAATTTGCTACTTTGGAAGGCGTTATCCCACCGTGTTCTGCAAACCAGTCCAGAGTTCTTTCTAATCGATCCACACGATGATAGGGTTCTTCAAAGACGTGAGATTCTCCAGGATAGATAACCAATTCTGACTCAACCCCGCGTTTTTTTAGCGAGACGTATAATTGTTCAGTATTGCTTAAACTACAACGATAATCTTCGGCTCCCTCGATAAACAAAACCGGGGTTTCCATGTTAGCAACATAGCGGATAGGAGAAATGTCTCGATAATCTTCTGGATGTTCCCAGGGTAGCCCTAGATCGTCAGTAAAGTGTATGTGCATGTCATCAGTCCCGAAAGCTGAAAAGTAATCACATTCGCTGCGTTCACTAACTGCAGCCCGAAAAAGGTCGGTCCTACCCAGAAGCCAGTTAGTTAATATTCCTCCCATACTCGCACCGCCGACAAATAACTTTTCCGGGTCAATCCATCCTTTATCCATAAGATAATTTAACGAAGCTTTAAAATCCTCTTCCTCCCTTCTTCCCCAATCCCCGCGGACGCTCATGGTAAAATCTTCCCCGTATGAAGAGGAGCCATGGTAGTTAACGTGAAGGACCACATAACCTAAGGTTGCAAACACGGCCGAGTACAAGTCAAACGAGGGGGAATCGAAAGTCATCGGCCCGCCGTGTATCCACAAAATTGCGGGTGCGGGGTCACCGCTGAAGTGTGCCGGAAGATTCACTAGAAACTCTATCTCGTCCTCATTCGCACCGCGCACGACGAATCGCTCAGTTTGGTAGGACTCCCTGTTCTCAAGCCACTCCTGGTTTAATGTAGTCATTTGTCGCGAATTTTCGATTCGGCCAGTAAGAAGATCGTCTTTATCTGCGATATAAACGTCCCTGGGTTTCATCGGAGAGGATAGTGTAAAAGTGGATGTTTGGCTTTGGGAATCAAAGTCGAAAAGTTCTAGATGAACAAACTCTTCCCGCCCTGGAAATAATATTTCGGTCTCACCGATTGAGAACGCTGGGGAGCGGATTAAGCGCCCTTGAGCCTCTTTACCGACCACGGTATATAAATATTCACCGTTTACCGACCAATTGGGGTAGCTCGTACCCAGGCAACCGTAATCGAATCTTTCAGTAGGGGTTAACTGCTCACCTCCCTCTTTGCTTACGAGCTTTAAACGATCCAATCGATAGGGGTTTTCTGGTTCGTTGGAACCTATGTAGGCAATATGTTCTCCTGAAGGGCTCCATCGTGGCCGCGAGGCGTCAACCTCTCCCCTGGTTAATCTCCGTAAATTGGATCCATTGGGTTGGATTAACCACAAATCCTCCCGCTTATTGTTATCAGGATTACCGGTACGGTTGGAAATAAAAGCAATTCCGGATCCATCAGGGTTCCACCTAGGGGAACGGTCGTCGTAATCCTCACAAGTTATCCTGGTCCTTTCCCGGGTAGTTAAATCAATGACAAATAAATGGTTTCGCACATTGTCCAAATAGCCTCTCCCGTCATATTTATGCTGCAATCTATTCACAACTATTGGGTCTTTGGACCGTAGATATTCCCGTTGTTCAGGGGTGGGATCTCTACCAGAATATACAATCCTTTTTCCATCAGGCGACCAATGGAAAGAGGAAACTCCCTCTGAATTGTTTGTGAGCTGTCTCGGTTCATCCATTTCGTCAGTAAGATCGAGAATCCATATCTGATCCTTTTCATTGGTAGACTTCTTATCGGTTGAGTCGGATCGCCTTTCGCCTCGATCTTCCTGTCCCTTAACTGGGATTGAATAGGGTCGGTTGGATAAGAAAGCCAGTTTTGTTTCTTGGTTGTTCCACTGGGGAGAACTATCTTCCCACTGTCCTCGGGTTAGACGCTTGATAGTAGGCGGATCGTCGGCTTCCATGCTTATGAGCCATAAATTCGTCCTTGGTTTGCTCGAGTTTTTTTCGAATTCCCGTTGACCAAAAACTACCTTATTTCCACCCGGAGATAGTGACAGGGACTTTATAACTTTAAGATTATATAGGTCCTGGGGCCGGAACTCTTGCATAAACCCTCCCTTTCACCCATTTTGCCCTTCGTGAACAGGTATTACTAAAGCCTCGGGTATAGAAATAGATAACCGGGTTGAAGCAAAGGACCAGAGGCACCCCGGAAACTATCCCTCAGATCTTATATAAGGATCAAGTAAATCCCGCAGCCCGTCACCGAGAAAGTTAAACCCAAGCACTGAAAGCGAAATTGCGATTCCCGGAAAAAGTGTTACCCAGGGGGCCATAGAAATAACATCCCTACCGTCCGACAACATGATACCCCAGCTTGGTTTTGGCGGTTGGACACCCAGACCAAGAAAACTAAGAGTAGTTTCGATGATAATCGCTCGCCCCATAGTGGTACTTACCAGGACTACTGTAACCGGAAGGATGTTGGGAAGAATCTGTCGAAATAAGATCCTAAAATTACTGCTCCCTAGAGCACGAGCTGCTTCCACGAAATCATCTTCTTTGGTAGCAAGCACCTCCCCCCGGACAACCCGGGCGTATTGGGCCCACCAACCGGCAGCAATTGCAATAATGATCGACAGTTGGCCCGGCCTGAGAGCCACTACAAGTGCAATTGCCAGGAGAAGGGTGGGAAATGACCATGCTAAGTCTATTGAACTTTGGATCATCCTGTCCACCCACCCACCAAAATAACCCGCCAGTAATCCAAGAATTACGCCGACAATACCGGCGACTGTTGCAGTACCAAACGCCGAAATGAGAGACGTTCGGATTCCATAAAGTACCCTGCTGAAAACATCTCTACCCAATTGATCGGTGCCAAAAAGATGCGCTTTTGATGGGGCATCCAGCATATTACTCAAATCCTGATCGGAATAATGGTAAGGTGCGATTACGGGAGCAAATATTCCCATAATCGTAAAGGTTAATATGATGGTGACACCAATAAGAACTTGTTTGTTGGAGAACCAGGATCTCATTATTTCAATTCACTTATATCTAATCTTTGGGTTTATCAAGCCATATAGAATGTCTGCCAGTAAATTTCCAAGAATTACGGATATTGCCAGGATCAAGATAATGGCCTGGACTACAGGATAATCTCTTCTGTATATAGAGTTAATCATTAGCCGCCCAACACCGAGCCGGTGAAAGACGACCTCGATAGTTACCGCCCCTCCGATTAGCCAGCCAATCCGTAACCCAAGTAACGATATGACGGGGATAAGGGCATTCCTAACTGCATGTTTACATACCACTAGAAGTTCTTTTAAACCTTTAGCCCTTGCTGTCGTTATGTAATCCTTATTTATTACCTCGAGCATATTTGACCTGACAACTCGAGAGGTTAACGCAGCGCCGTAAGCCCCCAACGTGATTGCGGGGAGAACGAGATGCGCCAGGCTACCGTAGCCTGACACCGGAAGCCAACCCAGTTTAACTGAAAAAAGAAGCATAAGTAATAAACCGAGCCAAAACGAGGGCATCGCTATCCCAAGTAGTGCCACTCCCATTACAGCGTAATCCAGGAACTGTCCACGGTGCATTGCAGCGATTATCCCTGCCGGAATAGCGATTAAATAGGACAACACCAGCGAGGCTAAGTTTAGCCTAAGAGTCGGTGGAAGCCTTTCAGCCAGCAGAACTGAAACGGGTTTCTGTAAAAAGATCGATCGACCTAAATTCCCGGATAAAAATCGTTTCATAAATTTAAAGTATTGAACATATAATGGTTTGTTTAGTCCCAACTCTTGCTTCCTCTGTTCCACTGCCTCTTCCCCTAACTTCGGACTAATAAGAACTTCTACCGGGTCACCCGGAGCCATGTGGATTAACAGAAATACTAGAATGCTAGCCGCCAGGAATATTGGTATTGCAAGAAGGATTCGACGTAATATATATTCTAAAAGTTCCATGGTTTCCCCAAATTGAGAATTGCGATAACTACAGGAAGAGGTCCTGGTGTCTTTGCGAAAAGTTAACTGACTTCAGAGGCATAAAATTGGCGAGCTTCATCCATAATCCTATCGATTTCTTCCTTTTTGTCAGCGGGAATTGGTTCAACTTCATGGTTATCCAGAATATTTTTTGCTTTTGATTTTGCATATTCATTTACCTGTTTTTCCCCTCTTTCAGCCCACTCTTCCCAACTTCCTCTTTCACTCAAGTCGGGAAACATAAACTCACCGTTTCTACAGTGGGAGGCCGTATGTGGGTGGGAAAGAAAACTACCTTTTGGCCCCACAGAGTCAATTACATTAGAAGCCAATTTTTCCTCTCCAATCTCAAAAGACTCTTTAATTCTGAAAATGAAAGACAAAATTTCATTGTCCAGAACCAATTGAGAGAGATCCGCGCACAATCCTGAATCAAGATCACCAGCCCCGGTAATAAAACTAGAGCCGGAAAGAGCTGGAATAAGAGCGTTTGTCATCCTTTCATAGCCAGATTGTTGATCCATTACCTTGCTTGCGGTGCTAAAGCCGGTTGTGTTCGTGGGTATTTCGTACAATTGACCAAGTTGGGCCATAGCAGCTGACATCATTCCGATTTCCGGATTGCCCGACACTCTACTACCCGTTTCCATATTGATCGGAGCTAATCTTGTTCCAAATACAACTGGATTCTGGGGGTTTACCGTCTGTAAAACCACAAGTCCCGCCAAAAGCTCGGAATTTTGCTCCACCAGGGATCCTGCCACCGTAAAAGGTGCAGTGGCTCCACTGGTGATTGTGGGTAATAAGGTTACCGGAATGTTAAATTTCCCGGCCTCTTGAAATGCTTCGATAATACTACGATCGAAGTAAAGTGGACTAATTGAAGAGGGGGAAATATCGAACATTGGTTTCTCCCTTAGCGTCTCTGCGTCTCCGGCTAAAACCTGGAATATCTGGTGTAGATACCGAACATCGTGTTTGGACATCACAGCGCTACCGATGACTTTTGTGGTATGATCCAGGGAGAAATAGAGCATTTCCAGTTCCATCGATTCCTGATTTACGTTTTTAGGGCATACCATTGGTGTGTATTCGTGAACATTATCCAACGCATCCACGATTTTTGCCGAGCGTTGAATATCCTCAATGGTAGCCGGTCTCCTTTCACCGGTCTTAAAGTCTATCATGTTAGGAGGTCCACCCGTATTATGGGCGTAAGTCTTCCCTTCCTTGCCGATGGACAAATTGTTTTTTGGATCTCGGGCGTGGAGCGTGAATTGCTCTGGAGCTTTATCAATTGCCTCCTTAATAAGCCCGGGAGGAAATTTGACTCTCCCGCTATCTTCTACCTTAGCACCTCGGGCGGAGAGTTTATCCCTCATCTTCTCGTGTTCTACGAGCACACCTGTTTCGCCTAACACTTTCACAGTAGCTTTATGGATCTTTTCAGCGGATGCCGGGTTTAAGAAGTTTAGCAAATTCTCATTCAATGCGGCGTCAATCTGCATAATGACCCCCTTTGACCTAAGAAAAAAGGGGGAGGACTTCCATCGCCCTCCCCCTATGATTGACCGTTAAATGTTATTTAGACATTTCTTTTAAGTTTTTCTTATACACGTCTAATAGATAAGTATCGTTCAAATAAGGATAGTAGTTTCCAGATCCGCCCAGTCGTGGCTGGAAGTTCTTGACGTTCTCGTCAGCAGCCACTATCCATTGTGGCCTTACCAGGGCACATATAGTAGCAACGTTTTCGTAGTGGTAATTTACCAACTTGTCGGTAGTATTAATCCAACTTTCTCTCGTCGTTGCGTGTTTATTTTTTTTCACTAACTCACGCAGCTTTTTTGAGTCGTAATTGTCTACGTTAGGATATCCTTTCGTGGAAGGATCAAACCACCAGTAATACAAATCCCTGAACCCCCAGCCATGGTAAGTTAAGTAGGCATCGTAATTTAGGGATTGAAGATCCGTGGTCAAGGTGGTTGGATCATATATCCTGAGGTCCACTTTAACTCCGATTCTCTTCCACATTGCCTGGAGCACTG
>JBDGQU010000040.1:31806-37217 GCA_042218715.1 Bipolaricaulia bacterium
CGTTCTCCACGTTGTATTCAACAGTATAAAGGTTAGTCGTGGGGATAGTGGAGACATTTATGTCTTCGTTCTTTTTTAGTTGATCAGCATACATCGGAGGTACATCAAGCAAAGCATCTGCTTTGCCGGCTTTCAGCATTTGAATTTGGGTGGTCTTTTCGGAAACGTACTTGATGACCACGTTTTTTAAATAAGGAGGGCCTTGATGATTAATAAAAGTGGGGGCCCAGTCGTAGTCCTCGTTCCTGGTGAGCTTCATGTAGTCCCCTTTGACCCATTCGACAAACTTAAAGGGGCCGTTACCGTATGCCTCAGCCGAACCATAGTCCTTTCCGTACTTCTCAACTGCTTTAGGTGTTCTCATTCCACCTAACCATACCGGGCTAGAGAAAGAGGCATAGAGATTTGGGTTTGGGTTGGTTTGTTTCAGTTGTAAGGTATATTCGTCCAGAACGGTAATATTTTCGGCTGGAACTGTCCACAGGGGAGTGCTGTAAATATCTTTATCTTTTTTACGCTTTTTCAAAATCCATGCAAATGCTTCTGCATCTAGTTTGGTACCATCATGGAATTTAACGCCCTTTTTTATTTGAAAAGTCCACGTTTTTTCGTCAGGCGACATGCTAAAGCTTTTAAGCCAGCCCGCTCGTTCGTAATTTCCCTCAGGGGTAACCATTACTGGAGGCTCACTTATGTACATATGATCGTACATTCCAGTGGTTACCTGTAAGGTGTCCATCGTGGTTGGTTCATCAACCGTCACTAAAGTCAACGTTCCACCATATTTTGGGCTCCTCCAGGTTTTATCCGAATTTTGGGTGTTAGCTAGAGCAACCCCGGCAGTACAAATTGAAGTCAGTAATATTACTACCAAAAATACGGCTATGCGTTTCATTCTCATTATAGATGATACCTCCTACAAATATTGGGAGACTTAGTTCTGCAGATGGAACCAAACTCTATTGGTCGGTATTTATCCCCTCCAGAGTCACTTCAGTTGATGGTTTTAATGGATTTATTGGAATACGATTTGTCATATTATCCCAGATTGGTATAAGCCTTTGCCTTTACTAAAGGAGGCCCTGTCACATCCTGCAGGCAACGAGGAATTTCTTGTTGATAGTAAAAATAGGTAGAAGAGAACATTCTTACGGTGAAATAAAAGCAAAGCTTCTCACACTCACCGGCCTCCAGCTCAACTGGTCCTTTTCGTAATTGTATACTGCCATTTCCAAGGCACAGATAAGGGATTTTAACATGGCTTTGCGAGATTTTCAAATCACCCTTTTGAGCCTCGCTCCTTTCCAACTATCGCCAATACAAGGTTAATAACGGGGTAACTACACCCAAAAAGCGGGGTTATTTATATTGTAACGATTTTTCCGCCTTTCAGGGCCGAAAAAACCACATACAGCTAAATCCTAACGAAATGTCACTAACATTGATCGCTGGTTCAAAATTCAACTTTAGCAAAAGTTTAGCCCGGAGGTAAAAATGTACAACAACCGTTACCAATAATAACTGAAACCGAAGAGGTTACTCGTAGGGCAAGCTATCTAACCCAAGTTTTTTAGCCTGGTTATCCATCAACTCTACTAATTCACGATCGACTTCTTCCGGAAGAGGACTTGGGCTATGTTCGGCAATCAATTCCTCGACTCTTTTGTGTGCCCTTTCTTCCGTGGTCGTCGATCCTTTCTCTTTCCAGACATCCTGCTCGTTACGGTCGATAATCGTGCTCGGTTGGTAGAATTCCTCTTTGAAGTAATTCATAGTTGTCTGCGACGTCAAGAAGTGTGTTCCGTCGTAAATATCTCCTTCAAGGAGATCTTGAGCGAGATCATCCCCTTCGGGGTTCGAAATACCCTGAAGCAACCGCTTGGTCATTCCACAGATCTCGTTATCGATAACTAATTTCTCCATGCTTTGACAGTTTTCAAAAGCCAGCATTCCCGGACCCGCTATGAGGTTAGTACCTGATAGGGCAGCCATTACATTACCGAGGGCGGCCTCCAGACCCGATTGTCCATCAGTAACCTTTGAATCACTTAAACCCATGTAAGCCTGAGTAGGTAGACCTAGCCGCTTACCTATTTGTACGTACGCCGTATCGATCATCATGGTTTCAATAGCTCCCATGGGTGTAGTACCGGTACTCATGTCAAATGCCGTGGGTGAACCTCCGTAAATTAACGGAGCTCCAGAATTTGCCAGCTGGCCAATGGCCACTCCGCTTAGGGTCTCCGCAGTATGCTGCACAAGCGCTCCTGCGAGGGTGACCGGAGCCGAAGACCCAGTCATGGGCATAGAAATAAACTCGGCCGGTATACCGTGGCTGGCGCACTCAATTAAGTCATGGCAAGTCAAATCGCTCCATTTTAACGGGGGAGAGGGACAAACAGAGAATACAGTTAAAGGTTTTTCCTCCAATGACTTTTCATCTCCCCGAATAGCCACTTGCATATCCTTCATTACCTCGAAGGAATTCTTATTAAAGGTCCCCGTCACCACCGGTTTGGAAGAATTTCTCAGAGCTAGAAACAGACGGTAGAGATCTCCAATTCTTTTGGGAACATCCGAGGGAATCATTGCTGTACTCTGAGCATCTATGTGGGAAAGAGCATCGGCTACCCGGACAAAATTCCTGAAGTCCTCGGTTACCGGTTTACGAATTTCGTCCCGGTCATAGTCCCGGTAATAAACGGCGGCGGATCCAGGATCGAAGTGGACCCGGTCGTCCTCCAGGACCATCGCTGGATTTTCGGTATCGTCCCTCCCGTAAATGGAGATAGAAGAGGGAGCGGATTCAAGAGAATTCTCTACTAGATCGCGATCGATCAGCACCATTTCCTTGCCGTACCTTTCCACAACCTCCATACCGGCTTCAGTCAATAACCTTTTCCCTTCGGAATTTTCGACATAAACACCCGTTTCTGCTAGAACCTTGAAAGCCCGATCAATAATTGTGTCGACGAATTCTTCATCCAGCAAATTTAAATTTGGTACCTGCTTTGGACCTGTCATCTTTCCTCCTTTAGTCAAGAATATCGCTAAGATTGATCAAAACCATTACCAGTACTGATGAACTTCCTTAACGTTACCCACAAAGTTCTTAACTTCTATCAGATTACCACCCAGCTTTCAAGCTAGTGTAGTATTTCGTACGTAAAAGCCTCTTTAAAGTCAAGAACCCGCCCCAGGTGACATCACTTTCCCGGACATACGTTTACAACTTCCGGGGAAATACTATTCTTTTCATAAGTGCTATCAAAATGATGGGAAAACTCATTAGCCAGCTTGATCGCCCTTTCCTCGTAGTTTTTACTATTATTCCAATTTAATTTTGGATCGAGCACTTCATCCGGTACGCCGGGACAATGGACGGGATACTTCAGGTGGAAAATTTCGTCTTCCTGGTAACTTTCGTTCAACAGGCTCCCGGTTAAGGCAGCTTCCACCATAGCTCTGGTGTATTCGAGATCAATCCTACTTCCCTCCCCGTAAGGCCCGCCGGTCCATCCAGTATTAATCAAGTAAACATCCGTATTATATTTTTCCATCTTATCTCCCAGCATCTGAGAGTAGACGCGAGGATTTCTCGGCATAAACGGTTCCCCAAAAAAACGGGAAAAAACTGATTCAGGATCCGTTATTCCCGTTTCCGTACCAGGAATTTTACTGGTATAACCCAACAAAAACCACAACATGGCCTGACTGGTTTCCAGCTTGGAGATCGGAGGAATTACCCCGTTAGCATCCGCTGTCAAGAAGAGAATTGTTTCCGGGTGCCTCGAAGTTGAGGTTGGTTTTATATTAGACAAATATTCTAACGGATAGGAGCCTCTAGAATTCGGCGTCAACCTATGGTCATAAAAATCGAATTTACCGTTCGGGTACATCAACCCATTTTCGACGATCGCACCATGATTCCTGTAGTCGTCTTCGTGCATTATCGCTTTCCAAATTTCCGGTTCCTCATCTTGATCCAAATCGATCAACTTAGCGTAACAACCATTCTCAAAGTTCGCGATACCTTTATCGCTCCAGCCGTGCTCATCATCCCCCAAAAGAGCTCTACCTGGATCAGCAGAAAGCGTAGTTTTACCCGTGCCCGACAAGCCTAAAAACAAGGCGGGATCGTCATCCTCACCTACATTTGCTGAACAGTGAAGGGGCAGTATACCTTCCTCGGGTAACAGATAATTCATTACCGTAAACATCAACTTCTTCACAGTCCCCAAGTAGGCCGAGCCTATTACTACCCCTAAAAGCCGTTCGAAATCCATGGCGACTATCACGTTACTCGTCCTACCATCGTCTAATTTTCTCAGCCTTCCTTCGTATTTATCCCTGTCCAATTTCTCGTAAGGCAAAACCACTAGTTTAAATTCCTCGTCTTGAAATATACTGGTTGAAATATTATTTGGTACCGGCCTGAACATGTTATAGGTAAACAATGCCGTAAGAGATCTATCAGTCACTGTTTTAGTGGGCAAAGCGTAGGAAGAATCAGCACTAATGGCTCTATTTGTCTGAAATATCTCATTTTTTGTCTTAAGCAAATCGATTCCATCGCTAAACGCCATATCAAAGGTCCCAGGATCAATGGGTATGTTATTAGGGGAATTCCAATCTATCGTTTTCTCGTTCTCATCTCTTTTAACTATGACAGTGTCTTTTGGCGTTCTAGCAGTAGATTTTTCGGGTGACCAAGTAGCTAAAGCTCCACTTTTACTAACAAGAGCTTCCCCCCGGTCTACCGAACGTTCAATCAAGAAATCCCGCGGCGGATTTTTGTTGACGTTTTCGTGGTTCTTTATGAGCGTTTCAAGCCGACTGGATAAACTCATACTACCCCCCCATTTTTTCTAATACAGGTTCTAATGACCCTTTCAAGTTTTTTGATTAAGAATATCAGCTTCCCACATTACGGGAACTGATCCCCTCCTTCATGTGTCCGAGCGATAGAAACACCACAAACATATTGTCTCAAAGTTGCATCCACGGAAGCTCATTCCGAATCGCCAACGAGGTACTCAGCAAGATCCGTTCGGAAGTTTATCTTGGTTTTGAAGCATTTAAGCTACCTACCGTTTGTATTTGGTACTTAATTACATCATGAAGGAACTGCCCTGATGCCTCAACCAATTTCATTATGAAGTTAAGTACTCTTGACCGGGAAAGTTTATTAAGTCAATAGGCCGAGAAGCGACAACCGGACTCGTCCAAGCACTTCTGATATTAATCAAGTCGGTAGCTTGCAGCCAAGCCAGGATAGTGGGTATGGAGGTAACAACCGATAGTTCGTAGAGCCTTCACCCGAGAAAGCTAATGGGGCGTTAGATATAGTCCGCTATTCTACCAAAATTAGCCGAGAGTGCCCCAGGGCTTGCCCTGGGGGTGAATCGGCT
>JBDGQU010000041.1:0-1497 GCA_042218715.1 Bipolaricaulia bacterium
TTATAGGAAAAATGGAGAAATAAGCAAGGGACAAAACGCCAGTTGATGAATAGTTTGGAGTGAACCCCCGATTTTCAAACACTTTTTACCGCCATTTGCTTTACACTTGAGTTGATACTTTCTTCTACCTCTTCTACAAGTTCCGACTCCTCCCTAATATCTCGGGGTGACTTCATCCCGATTGTTGAGTGAGGATATTCGGTATTGTAGTACTCAATCCAGGAGCTTATCTTCTCTTTTGCTTCCTTCGGACTATCAAAGTCGTTAATCCACAGACAGTCTTCTTTGAGCGTCCTCATCCAGGATTCTGTCTCGGCGTTACCCTTGGGATTGTCATAGCTTGTGGTAACGTGATTTATCCCTAGATCACTACAGAGTTTCTCAAAGGCATAGGAGGTGGGCTGGGTCCCGTTGTCGCTCATTAAGTTGATGTCCTCTTCTCTGCTACCGTTTGGGCAGGCATACTGGACTGCCTCCTGTAGGGCAGACTTCCAGCGTTTGGTTTTACCATCTGTCGCGATAGATCTTCCCAGTATCTCTTTTGTGTGCCAGTCCTTTACGGCAACCACTGACTGCCAACCGTAACCGTCGATGTAGTGTTTGGTCATATCTATGCCCCACCAGTCGTTTGGTTCGTCCGGCTGTGGTTTATCCCTGTCGTCTTTATCGTGTCTTGTTGCTTCGTAATTGGGGTTTTCGCACAGCAGGTCGTCTTCTGCTTCTTTCATCAACCGATACACCCGTTTTCTGTTTACTCGAACGTCGAGCTTGGCGTTGACTCTAGCGGTAACTCTTCTGTATCCATAGTAAGGATGGTTTCTTTTGACTTCCTTGATCTTCTCCAATACCCGCTGGTTGAACTCGCTAAATTTTTGGTCATCGTCCTCTTGATCGTTACTTTCCGCCTTCGCCTTGTGGTAGTAGTAACTGTTCCTGGAAACCTCAAAGGCGTCACAGATATCGGTAACAGAGTAGCCTTCCTCCTGGTTGAGTTTTCTCATTCGTCTCCATTTGTCTTTATCATCTCTTCTGTTTTTTTTAATATCTCGTTTTCCACGGTGAGTTTTCCTATGATCTGTTCCAAGTCCTCTATCTTGTTCTGCAGTGCCTTCTCGTCAGAGGAGGTACCGTTTCTGAATGCCGCCTTGGCGGAATCTAAGAACTTGTCCCTCCAGTTGTAGTAAGTAGTCTGGCTTATATTGTTGTCACGGCAGATCTGGGCGATGGACTTTTCTCCTTTTATTCCGGCCAACACTATCTCGACTTTTTCTTCAGCTGACCAGTCTCTGCGTTTGGTCATCTGGTTTGACCCCCTTATTCGTGTTCAGTCTTAGGTTAAGTGTAAACCAACTTGGTGTTCAAATATCTGGGGGTTCAGTATACCAGATACAAGCTCAATCAACCCCTTTTCTTCCAGCTCGACCAACCGGTTTTTCACCGTCGTCGAGCAAACCCCAAATCGTCTAAGTTGCTTCTTTAGGCCATGGAGGGTAAGTA
>JBDGQU010000042.1:0-6798 GCA_042218715.1 Bipolaricaulia bacterium
TCTTCGGGAGTTCCGTTGGGCAATACGTTCTGAGTGTCGCAGCCCCCGCCCCAGAATACGAGTTTCTTTCCGAACTCTTTTTTTAATTTTTCTGGTTCCATTCCTACGGCGTTAATATGGACCGGGTTAATAATCTCCAGGCCGGCATCGATCAAGTCGGGGATTAGTTGATATATTGATCCGCATGAATGTAGGAATACCTTCCAGTCAGTTTTCTTCTTTACGTGGCTCCACATAGCTTTGTGCCGGGGTTTGAATAGGTCTCTATAGGTTTGAGGAGAGATCTGGGGAGCATCTTGCATACCTAAATCATCTCCTCCAAATGCTATGATGTCAATATTATCCCCCAGTACTTCAATGAAGGTGTTTAAATTCTCCAGATGGTCTTCTACCAATAAATCCAACAGTGTTTTTACAAGTTTCTTATTCCCCGCGAGATCCTTGTACCATTGTTTATAGCCTCGGAGTAGCTGGCCCTGTTCATAAATACTGCCCCCAAACTCAACTATGATAGCTCGATCCGTTGTCTCTCTGAGTTCCTCGGACTTACGCCGGAGATACTCTTTTTCCTCTTCAGAGATTTCCTGTCGCGTGTATTCGCTTTTCACTTCACCGGCGTTTTCACAGTTTGCAAGTGGGTGATGTACTCCTGCGGTGTCGTAATACAGAGAATCTTCCTGTCGACGCGCCAGAGTGTGTCCGTTCTCGTCTTTTATCCTGTAAATTCCTTCTTCTTCAACCGGGTTGAATCCTTTAGGAACCAGGGCCGAAGACCCGTTTGAGAGTTCGCCTTCTTTCCATTTATCTATCTTTATTCCAAAGGCAGGTGCCAATCTATCCAGAGGTTTCACGTCGGCGTTAAACTTTTCCAGTATATCGTCGTCTATTTTCGCCAATTGTTGCCAGACGTCGTATAATTTAACTTTATTGGAGTCTAAATCTAAGTGAGTTCTCAGTTTCTTGTAGGTTATGGCATGCATACCGGTAGACCTCATTCCTCCTATATCGATAGGAACTCGGTCGGGTTCCTTGTGGTTAATAGCCTGTAGTACTCTTTCACGGTGGTTCATATTTATCACCTGGACTCAAAAAGGGTTTTAAACAGTAGCTAAGATTGATCGGTCTGCGGTCTGTTTCGCATGGTTTTTGCAATTTCTCTACAAGCACCGATTACGTGGTAACCAGTTTTACTGGGGTTTGATTTTTTATTACTCAGTGGTTCCCCCTTGTTATTCACTAGTCGATACCAGCCTCCATAGCGGTCATCTACGAGGTGCTCACATGAGTAATCCCATATTTTCTTATACCAGTTTAAATAACTATCTTGCCCGGTCTCGTGCCATAGGAGGTAAGCTGCGGCTATGGTTTCTGCATGGACCCAATAATATTTATCGTCGTTTAAAACAGCACCGTTGAAATCAAAAGTATAATTCAAACCCCTATTTTCTTCGTCCCACCCGTACTTAATGGCTTTTTTAAACAAACTCTTTGACCGATCGAGCTCCCAACTGTCAGGTCGATATCTTTTTAAAATCAAAAGTAGCTTTGACCATTCGGTAAAATGCCCGGGAAGAAAACCGTAGGGTCTGTATAAGTTGTTCGGATCTTCCTTGTTATAATCCGGCTCCATTTTCCAATCAGTATTATAGTGTTCCCATATTTTACCATCACTTTGTCGGGAGAGCTCAATTACAATCTTCTTTGCTACTTTGTAAGCCCTATTTAGATATTTTTCCTTTCCTGTAGCTTCGTATGCCGCCAAAAGGGCCTCGACCATGTGCATGTTACAGTTCTGACCGCGATAAGGGAGAATTCTTGAGAAATCGTTTGTAGCTTCTGCTGCATACAGTTTGTGCTCGCTTTCCCAAAAATGTTCGTCCGTGAGTTCAAATATCTCGTCAATATGCTTTTCCACTCCCGTGAAACCCGCTTTATAAGCATTTGATAGGGCACATAAAACAAAGGCTTGCCCATACATTTTCTTTCTGCTTTTTTGGGGCACGTCCTTTTCTATTGTCTGGTGGTATCCACCGTTTTTCTCGTCCTTATGCGATTCAATAAGGAATTCCAGCCCGTGCTGTAGATATTCTGAGTAACGGTCGGAATCGGTAATTAAATTCCCGAACGAGAAATTAAGGATGAACCGTGTAGTGCTTACTAAATCTCGGGTTTGGGCTTCGTAGACAGTTCCGTCATCGAGGTAACCGCCGTAAAATCCACCTTCCTTATCCACACATTGAGGCAAGTAAAACTCAATGGTTTCTATTGCGTGATCTTCTACGAAGTTCGGGTCATTGAAGTTATTACAGCAATTATTACTCATTTTAGCTCGCCCCCATAATTGTAGATTATTGGTTTTTAAGTATGATTTAACTGATTTATTATTGGCCTGCCTGAATGGTAAACCCTTTGACAAAGTATTTTTGTAGGCCCAGCAGTACGATTACCGTGGGAATTGACGCGATTATAGCCCCGGAAATCAGGACGGGTTCCGGTACACCAGCTCGATAACCGCTTAACTTAGATAAACCTGTCATTATCGGGCGAACATCTTGAGTTAAAACCATCCCAAATAGTATATCGTTCCAGGTCCAGGTGAATTGAAATATGAATACCACTACGAATGCCGCTTTGCTCAGGGGCAAAAATATATTCCAGTATATCCGAAAATCCGAGCAACCATCTATTCTGGCTGCTTCAATTACCTCAGTTGGGATAGTTAGCGCGTAGTTTCTATATACCAATAGTGCAAAGGGTATACAGATTCCTATATATACAGCGGCGAGGCCGATACGAGTATCGTAAAGACCCAGTGAACTTGTGAAGAGGTAAAGGGGAATTAAAAACATCTGGAAGGGAAATAAATTCCCGCTAAATATACCCATGAACCAGCTTTGCGGGGCTTTTATTCCTAAGTGAACTAACGAAAAGCCGGCCAAAGAAGCTAAGAAAGCGGATCCGGCCCCTCCCGCTAAAGCATATATAAAGCTATTTAAAAAGTAACTTCCCAGGTTGGCTTTGCCCCAGGCCCATCCGACGTTGCTAAATATATTGCCTGGAATCGTTTTGAGTTTTGGTGGTGACCAAAAGGCTAATCCGTCGAATTGGCTTGGCGACTTAATCGAAGTGATTACTGAAGAGGCTATGGGAAACAGCCATACCAGCGTTAGAGCCCCTAGAACGGTATAAATACATATCTTTTGAAAAGTAGAAACTTCCAGTTTCACTGTTACACTCCTTAAGCTGAGGGATTAAGTGCCTTTAAGTTCCTCCACGCGAAGACTAACGTGATAATTGTTATTACGACGGCGATTGCTGACCCGAAACCCATTTTGGTAAGGAGGAAAGATTCCCTATACATGGAGATTGCTAGTGTTTCCGACGCCCTACTTGGTCCTCCATGGGTCATTACCCAGGGTACGGCAAATACTCTGGTCGTATTTATAATAGTGTTAGCAACAACCAACATCGTAATAGGGCGGAGCAAAGGTAGGGTCACGTGATAAAATGTCTGCCAGAAGCTAGCCCCGTCGACTCTTGCCGCCTCTAACGGTCCTTCCGGCAAGCTTTGTAGTCCTACTAAAAAGATGACCAAATTTAAACCCAACCACCGCCAGGACCAAACACCGATCATCAAAAAAGTATTAATTTGTCCGTTGGCTAAGAGTTGAAAGCTTCCTAGCCCCAGGGCATTTAGAATAGCATTTAGCGCCCCTTGTTGGGTTGAGTAAACGTTACTCCAGAGGATCCCGGCTACAGCAGGAGCAATGGTAACCGGAATGTAAAATACGGTTTTGAAAAAGCTTTTCAGTTTAACACTATTTATTACGATCGCCAGAAAGAGAGCAAATACTACCGGAAAAGCCAGAGAACCCAGAATCCACAAGAAAGTGTTTTTTAAGGATATTAATAAGTGTGGAGTAGTAAATACGTCCGTATAGTTAGATATACTAATCCATTCCGGAGAATGGATAATATCCCATTCCATAAAGCTTAGATAAATTGTATAAGCCGCCGGTAAAAGTTCGGCACCAAGAACGAAAAACAGTGCCGGAGTCAAGAAAACGTAAGGATTTAGTTTTTTTAGCATAAGGTAATGAGAGCCCCCGGCTTTACACCAGGGGCTCTAAATTAATCTTGATTAGTTTTCTAGCTCTAATTGAGCTTTATAATCCACGCCGTAGTCGGCCCAGACTTCTGCTGCTTTTTTCTCAATTGCTTTTAGTGCACCTTTCCACTTATTCGGGTTGGCTAAAATCTTTTCAAATTGGATATTGGCTTCCTCGACTATATCGGAAGGAGTGGCTTCCCAGAATCTTATTACCTTGTGAGGGTATTGTTTAATTTGTTCCATGACGCTGGCAAACTCCGGGTGTCCTTTAGCTACTTTGTCCCGAGAAACTAAATTTGTCCAGGGCATGCCATCCCAGAGCTCGTATTGCAAAGTTCGAGCTTCTTTGTCGGAAATCCACCATTTTAGCCACTTTTTAGCCGATTCGACGTCAGAATTTTTACCTACCATTAAAGGAGAAATTTCCACAGCTACTGAGCCCTTTCCTTTGGGAGTGATGGGAGGGAGGATTGTGATTCCGTAATCTTCTCCCGGCTTTAAGCCTGAATCCATGAGAATGCCGCTATACCAGGTCCCGAATGGCGCGTAAGCCAACTTGTTTTGCTGAAAAAGTCTTGGTAGGTCTTCGACGTAGGTTGCATCCATGGGCGCAAAATACCCTTTCTTGAGCATTTTTACCCACAGTTTAACGGTTTTGACAACTGGCTCATCTGTCCAGTGAGCCTTGCCGGCGGTCAGCTCGTTGTAAAATTTATAGCTTTGCCGGATCATGAGCTCTTGAAATACGATAAATGAAGTCCACCTGCTTTCACCAATTGTATTACCAATTACATCGACTCCCTTCTCGTGCAGAAATTGTGCCTGGTCCATGAATCCCTTCCAGGTTTGAGGGGGTGTCAGATCGTATTTTTCGAGTACGTTTTTGTTGTAAAACCAAATCCAGTAACTGGACTGGAAAGGTACACCGTAAGTAGTCCCGTTAATGGTCAATTGTTCCTGTATTCCTTCAGCGACGTGAGACCCTGCCTCTTTCCAAACTTCAGACAGGTCAGCTACGAGACCGGCTTTTACGAGCTCTCTGGCTCGGTATCCAAACCACCACTTGAAAATTTCAGGTGCCCTTCCCGTAGTCAGATCGGATTTGACTCTTGATTTGTATACGGATAAATTGAACGGAGTAATTTCCGAGTTAACGCCAATCGTGTCTGCCGCCAGGTTGCCAATTTTTAGCCAATTTTCCTGGTATTCAGGGTTATCGTGAACGAATCGAATTTTTTCATCGGCAAGACCCAGACTACCTATGCCTCCCAATATTAGTGTTGTAATTAGAACAATAGTTATTAGTGATTGTATTCTTAAAGAAGAACTATTCATTAGTTTGACCTCCTAAACGTATTATTAACATCCGGATTGTCAACCATATCAGCTCGTCAAGAGCTCCGGCTTACGTTGAGCAGCTAAAATTCGGTTCTGTTCCTTTCCACCTCCTACTTCAAGGGGCGTATTGAACCCCGTAGTTTCACTTCTGTCGGGAGTCGAACAAGTTGTCTCTGGGAGGAATCATTCCCCTTTTCAATTCTGCTTAACAATAGATCCACTGCTTCCGAACCTAGTTGTTTTGAGTCCTGGGAAACGGTGGATAGTGGCGGGGATAACGAAGTAAGGGGTTCAATATCGTCAAAACCCATTACTGAAATGTCGTCCGGGCAAGTAATATCACTTTCGTTAATTGCTTTTGAGGCTCCCAAGCTAAGTACGCCGTTAGTGGTAAAAAGTGCAGTTGGCTTTTGCTCCATGTTTATAAACTCTTTTGTTGCTTTATATCCACCTTCAAACTTTGAGTTCGTCCATTTTACGAGATTCTGGTTGGCTTCAATATCTCCATCATATAAAGCCTTCCGGTATCCTGTATATCTTTCCCTGGTAGCACTAATCGAGCGAATGCCTAAAATAATCCCTATTCTTTCGTGTCCCCGGTCTATCAAGTGTTTGGTGGCATTGTAAGCCCCTTCAACATTGTCACTTACCACTCTGTCCACCTGGAAGCCCGGGATAAAACGGTCTATGAATACAAAAGGGGATCCATGCTCTTCAAGCTGACGAATATTTTTATCACTTTCTCCTGCCGGCGCTATCACTAACCCGTCTACCTGTTTTTGTCTGAGAACCTTTAAGTACAATGATTCCTTATCCTTAGTTTCGTCGGAATTACAAACTATTACGGAATAACCGTTGTCTATGGCTTCGTCTTCTACTCCTCTAGCTATGTCTGAGAAATAGGGGTTTGAAATATCCCCCACAATCAAGCCTATGGTGTTTGTCTTATTGGTCGCGAGACTCTTTGCCACCGCGTTTGGCTGGTAGTCGAGTTTTTCGATAGCCTGCTCAACTTTTTCAGTCAATTCCCTGCTAACGTCTCGGGTACCGTTTATAACTCCAGAGACAGTTGCAACCGATACGCCGGCAAGTTTAGCTACGTCTTTTATCGTTGTTTTACCCATTTTATCATTTTGCAAACTAATTAATTTGATTATGTAAACGCTTACATTTTAAACAACACACATTATAGACATTAAGAACTTCTTTTCAAGTTCCCCGAATTGCCTTACCCGGCACTAATGAACCTAAAACCCTGAAAATACCAGAAATCCCGGGAGTCAGGCAAGCGGCTGGGTGTATGAACGATAAAATTAAGCCGCTGTTCGTGAATTTCTGCCTCCCTTTCG
>JBDGQU010000043.1:0-2284 GCA_042218715.1 Bipolaricaulia bacterium
GAATTGCTGGTCAATCAGCTATTGTCTTTCTTATCCTCGTACATCTTCCTGTCCGCTTCCTTGAGAGCTTCTTCCACGGTAACCGGGGTGGCGGAGACCGAAACGGGAATTTCCCCCTCCTTGCCTTTCCGTACCGTTTCGTAGTTCAGGTAACCCTGCTTGCTTTTTTGATCGAGTTCCTCTGCTTCTTCGATTAACCTTTCGGGAACTATTAGGCTGTTAATCCCTTTCCCTCTATTTCTTCCATCCTGTAGCCAAAGACCTCCTCAAACCGGCGGTTTGTATCCTGGATACGGCCGTCTTCGTCCAGGAGAACGGTCGGTTCCGGTCCGTGCTCAAATAGCTGTCTGAAGGTTTCACCGGAAAAGGAAGTTTCTTCCTCTTTATACTTCATGAAAAATCCATCTCTCCTTCTTCGATCATTTCAAGCAGGATATCGACCACTTCCGGGTCGAACTGACTTCCCTTATTCTCTTTTAGTTCCCGTATAGCTTCCTCCTTTGGTAAAGCTTCGCGATAGGGCCTGTCGGACCTCATGGCGTCGTAAGCATCAACCACCGAAAGAATCCTGGCTTCCAGCGCAATTTCGTCACCCTTCAATCCTTTGGGATACCCCGACCCATCGTATTCCTCGTGGTGCTGACCGATGATAGTGGCCGCTCGCTGGAGGTGACCAACCTGACCGACTATATTCTCCCCCGCCTCCGCGTGAGTTTTCATTCGGTCGTATTCTTGATCGGTAAGCCCGTCCTGTTTATTCAAAACTCGATCCGGAACGCGGACCTTACCGATATCATGCAATACCGCCGCAAATCTTAGTTGCTCTCTCCGTTTTTCTGAAATATCTAACCGCTCGGCAACCGCTAGAGCATGCTTTTCCACCCCATCGAGGTGCTTCCTAGTATAGGCATCCTTGGCCTCCACAGTTTTGGCCAGGGCTTCCATGGTCTCTATTGTGACCTCCCGCAGCCGCTCCTCTGCTTTAACCCGGGAGGTAATCTCGTAAAACTGAGCCAGCCAACCGGAAGTATAACCTCTCTCGGACTCAAGGGGGATCAATTTGAAATCAAAATAATTTGTCTCGCCTCCTGTGGAGATAGCTACCTCCTCCTGGGTCTTCTCTCGACGACTAAGGTAATCCAGCAACTTCGGGTGGTCCACAAGGAGTTCGTCGATGGGTTCTCCGATATCAGCTTGACCGCAACCTAAAATTGAGCAGCCAGCGGGATTCACGGAAAGAAGCAGCCCTTCTTTATCCATGACGAGGGTTCCTAGATTCATCTCGTCCAAAAGCTTCGATCTGGCAACAGGAACTACTCCGAAAAGCTTGTAATGAGAAATTCCCCAAGCAAAGACCAGTCCGGTAAAACTAAACGACAGAGGAGCGGGATCAATATGGTGGGTAAGTCCTGTTAAATAGGAAAGGTTACCGGCCACCGGCACTGAGACTCCAGCTAAAAGAACCAGCGCCTGTTTTTTGTAGATACTTGGGAGTCCAATCGTGTCCCGCAAAAGCAGGTATACCCCTCCCAATATTAGGCTATAGCTGTACAGCGTATCGACAAACCACCAAGGACCGCGGCCGGTTTCCAAAACTGAAAAACCTAAATGACCATGTATTGCCATTTCCTGCCATAATAGCCCGTGAAACTGATTCGTCCAGGCAAATAAGATGGTTAGTAGAGGGAGGAAGAAAATTAAGATAAGGGACCGGCGGTTTCTTATTTCGTGCTGGGTATAGCGCCAGATAATGAGAAACCAGAGAGGGGGAACGAATTCGAAACCGAGATATTGAAATTTTGTCCACAATATCTTAGTGGAAAGGCCCTCCGCCCCCAGGCTGAAGAGATAACCGAGGTCCCAGAACACCACGGCTATGAGGGCCAACACCATAGGTAGGGTTCCCGGCTTGGGATAGTGCCTTCCCACGTAAATCGCGGTCAGGACCAGCACAAAAATCGTAAAAGCTAGAACGGATTGATAGAAACTCAACATTTTGAGTAAATTATACTCCTAGTACTAGTACGAGATAATCCTGGTGAAATGTAAAATATATTACAAGAACACGGGAGGAATGTAAACCTAGGTGCTCGCCTCAATGTTCTTCAGTTGTCCCCTTGGGGCGAGGTTCTTGACTATGGGAAATTTCTGCTTTTTCGCGGAGAAGAGTGATAAACTTTCGACCGAAATTTACAACATCTTCCTTCAGCTTTCCTAGCTTATCCCTTGTAAGCTGTATTTATCGTCCTGTGTAGTTTAGATTTTAACGAGAAGTTTTTGATAA